>WOZT01000266.1 GCA_011620145.1 Gammaproteobacteria bacterium
AGACGGCGATCAGAACCGCGGAGGCAACTGGGTCAACAGCGTTTCCGCTTCACGGCGTTGATCGGGTGAGCCCTCCTTGACCACCTCTTCAATCAGCGTGCGTGCCCCATCCACATCGTCCAATTCCATGTATTGCCGGGCCAGATCAAGGCGCGTGCCGTTGTCGTCCCGGGTTCCAAAATCCTCAATATCAAGGGTCCCGGTTCCCGGCACATCCACCAAAAGCGCCTGTGCGGTTTCATCTTCGGCCATCCCTGCCCGACCATCCACCTGACCCATCAATTCACGGGCCTCAGCCTGCTGTCCGGCCGTACCCTCCAAAAGCGCCTGTTCCAATTCCCGGCGAGCCGCGGTGAATTCTTCCATACCCAAATAGACACGGGCCATATCGAGATGCTTCTCGATGGTGTTTTCGGATTGGGTGTCGCTCTCTGGTTGGAGGTCGCCCTCGGAGAACTCGAAGGGCAGCTCCGTTGAATCCGCCGCAGAGGAAAGATCAAGGTCCGGAGTCGGAGGCTGGTTCGGACGCCGTCCAAGAACCTCGGTCGCAGCCTCCCCATCCGCGTGGAATGCCAGTCCATGATCCGCCTCGAATCCCGCTACTTGCTTTTCACGATCGCTGGATTGATCCAGATCCAAATCCAGGAAATCGTCCCCAACCATTGATGGAAGGGGTGCGTTCTTGAACAAAGGCTCGTCAGGCAACATCTGCTGGCCCATCAGCATGCAGCGTTCCCAGGCCGAATCAGCTTCGCCCTGAGGTTCAGCCGCCAGCGCCTTGGCGTATTTCAGGAAGCGCACTTTGTCTGAGGCCGCAAACAGGACTTCCAAGCGCTTGAGCTTGAGATCACGCCGGTCTGGTTGACGGGTCAGAGCCTGTTCCACCACCGCCAAAGCCTCATCGAACAAACCGTAGGTGAGGTTGAAGTCCGCCTCAGCCAATGGGTCTTCCTGATCCACGCCCAAGGGGGCTTCCGGTTTGAAAGAAGTCAGTCCAGGCTGGGTGTCGGACTCAGGCTCATGCCCTCCTTCAGGCAAGGGTTTTTCCTCAGCCCAAACCGGCTCCTGACGGCCCCCACTCACCATATGAGGCGCCGTGGCTGCCAGTGTGTCCTCCCCATCGCTGTTGAGGACGAAATCAATCTCTTCCTCCTGCGGCGCCGCAGGCTGTCGCCGACGCCAGAACAGCCATCCCAGCAAGCCGGCGCCGGCGGCCACGAGTGCCAACCACAATGACCCCAGCCCCCCAGATTCATTGCTCGTTGCATCGGGAGAGGGGACGGGGGCAGGCGCAGCGGGCGTCTGAGTCGATGTCTCAGGCTGCGGAGGGAGCGTCTGCAACGTATCCGACTCAGCCGATTCAGCGCTGGAGTTGCTTTCCGGTGCCATGCTGGGTGGCGTTTGCAAAGCCAATGCGGTGGCGCTGTCCATCTGAACCAAACCCGCACTTACGCCAGCCGGACCTGTTCCCGCATTCTCAGCTTGACCGGTAGAAGCGGATCCCTTGGCATCGGTCGTCACCCCTTCTGGCGCCGCTCCCGCAGCAGGTGGGGTCGCCACAGGCGCAGTTTCATCTGGTGCCACCAGCTCGAGCCGAGGACGGCTGGGCGCCGGTGTCGCCTTGGGAGCGGCCTCCGCCACCGGAGCGGGCTCAGGCTGGGTTACGGGGGGCACGGACGGCGCCTTGGCCAACTGGGTGGGCCGGCCCGCCCGCCAGGCTTCATTCTGTCGACGAACTTCCGCCAAGGCCGCCGCGCGGGAAATGGCGCGAACCTCATCGGCGCTGGGCATACGCAGGATCGCCCCGGCCTTCAGTCGATTGACGTTGCCGTTGAAAGCCTGGGGATTGCGTTGGTAGATGGCCAGCATCATCTGGTTGATGTTCACCGCCTCTTCCGTCTTGTTGCCACTGGCGATTGCCCACAAGGTGTCGCCGCGCCGGACTCGCAGTCCTTCAGACGGGGCGGGTTCAGATGTCTTCGCTCGGCTCGCGCGCAACCGTGGAGCAGCCGGCTCCGGCAGGGGCGTCGCCTCGGGGGCTTGGGCAACTTCCGGCACGGAAGGCGGCGCCACAGATTGAATAACCGGCTGGCGCGTTTCGGGGGGCGCTGCTGGCGCCATCAGCGTGGGCGGATCAATCAGCAGGGTATATTCCCGTACCAATCGGCCTTCGGCCCAACTGATCTCCACCAGAAAAGTGAGAAAAGGATCCCGGATACTGTCCCGGCTGGTCACCCGAACATAGGGCGCGCCCTCGCCCGTCACGAGCTGAAATTTCAAACCTGCCTGCTCGGGACCGAGATCGATACCCGCACGCTGATAAACCTCACTGGGAGCCAGGTTGATCCGTAACGACTTGAGTTCCGTCGCGGTTACGGAGGTCAGCGGGATCCGCGCGTCCAGTGGCTGATTGAGATAAGATTTCCCCTCGATGCTGCCAACCGACAGGGCATGCGCCAAGGTAGGCGCCAGAAGGATCAATGCCGCCGAAACGGCCCGAGTTGTTTTTCTGATCTGCACGCGGATCTCCCCAAGGTTATCAGTCGCACCGCAGCAGGCCGAGGCAGCCGACTGTGGGCATTCGGCAGTCCACTATAGCCCGGCCAATGACGGGACATGAACCATCCGCAAGTACACGCTTCGAACGGAAGTATCGGCGGGCAGAGAAAAACTTGAAGTCTTGCGCGCCACATCGGATCAGAAATCCGGCGATTCCTCCTCATCAACCCTGGTGGGCTTGCAGAATGCCGAGCATCCGCCGCAACGGTTCAGCCGCTCCCCACAGCAGCTGGTCCCCCACCGTAAACGCCGCCAAATATTCCGGCCCCAGAT
>WOZT01000176.1:0-11968 GCA_011620145.1 Gammaproteobacteria bacterium
CTGGCCAGCGACTATACCCGCATGGTGGTATGCCGCGGCGAGCTGGACCAGATCGTGGGCATCCTGCAGGCCGGCGACCTGCTGCGGCGAATGCTGGCCGGCGCGCCATTCACGGCCGATGAAGTGGCCCAGGCCGCCCAGCCGCCGCTCTTTGTGCCCGAGAGCATGACCACTACCCGCCTGCTGGAAAAATTCCGTCAGGTGCGCCAGGAACTCGCCCTGATCGTGGATGAGTATGGCGACCTGCAAGGGTTGGTGACCCTCACCGACGTGCTGAAAGCCATTATCGGCGAACTGCATATCCCGCAGACACCGGAAGAGGACAGCATGATACAGCGCGAGGATGGCTCCTGGCTGGTGGATGGCAGCCTGTCCCTGCAGCGTTTTCAAGCCGGCCTGCAGCTACCTGACGACTGGATCGGTGATACCGACGGCGAATTCCACACCCTGGGCGGTTTTGTCATGAACACCCTGGGCCGGATTCCCCAGGCGGCGGATCACTTCACCCGCAACGGACTGCGCTTCGAGGTGGTCGACATGGACGGGCACCGCGTGGACAAGATTCTGGTTTCGGTGCCCCCCGTATCCGAGGACGCTGAGGAAGATGGCTCACCGCCCCTGTGGTGAACTCACTGACCAATCCGGACACCTATCACGCGCCGGCCACCAAAGAGCGTCAACAAGAGGGATAGACGGGTCTCGGGGCAAGTCTGGCGGCCTCAGAACCGCGACCAATACCCCTTTTCATCGAAACAGTGTTGAGACCGTTACCCACTGACGGGTTATGGTGAAATTCGCTGCGGAAGTTCGGGCGCTGGTCCACCGCACGCGACTTCCGCACTGGTTCCGGAACAGCGTGTGGAGGGTATCGCTCAACACTACCAACGCAAACCCGCTATGACAATTCTGTCATATCGCCGTCACAACCAGAGGGGAGACTGTGCAGCTCACGCTCAAGCGTGGGAACCTAACCTAGACAGGGGAGAGTCGCTTTATGCTGAAATCTTTGGTCAAACTGGGTCGCGCGAGTCTGTTTGCGCTATCTGCTGCGTCGCTTGCGACAGCCGCTAATGCCGCCGACGTCTCGGGGGCTGGCGCTACCTTTCCGTACCCCATTTATGCCAAATGGGCCGAAGCCTATAAGGCGAAGACGGGCATTGGCATGAACTATCAGTCAATCGGCTCAGGTGGCGGCATCAAGCAGATTAAAGCCAACACCGTCGATTTCGGCGCCTCCGATAAACCACTGACGCCGGAAGAGTTGAACGAGGCCGGCCTGATGCAATTCCCCATGGTCATGGGCGCGATCGTGCCGGTCGTTAATCTGCCGGGGGTCAAGCCCGGCGAGATGAAGTTCACCGGCAAAATTCTCGCTGAGATCTATCTTGGCCATATCAAACAGTGGAATGACCCGCAAATCGTCGCCCTCAACAAAGGTGTAAAGCTGCCCAATAGCGCCATCACCGTCGTTCACCGTTCAGACGGCTCAGGCACGACCTTCAACTTCGCTTACTACCTCAATGCAGTCGACAGCGATTGGTCGAAGGTTGGTGTCGATACCGCAATTGAATGGCCCACAGGTTTGGGCGGCAAGGGCAACGAAGGCGTTTCGGCTCTCGTTGGTCAGACGCAAGGTTCGATCGGCTATGTTGAGTATGCTTATGCCCTGCAGAACAAGCTGGCCTATGCTGACATGATCAACAGAGACGGCAAGACAGTTTCGCCCAGCGTCGAAAGTATCCAGGCCGCCGCCGCCAACGCCGATTGGGCAAAAGCCTCGGGTTACTATCTGATCCTTGCCGACCAGCCTGGCGCAAAGAGTTGGCCGATGACAGCGGCGACTTTCATTCTTGTCCATAAAATGCAGGCCAAGCCTGATGTCGCCAAGGAAGTACTGAACTTCTTCACCTGGTGCTACGGTGAGGGCGACAAGATGGCTGAAGACCTTGCCTACGTTCCGATGCCCAACAACGTCGTTCAGATGGTCAAAAAGAGCTGGTCCGAGGAGATCAAGGACAGCGCCGGTAAGCCCGTCCTCTAACTCGATGATGTCACCTCTCATAACCTCGGGCTGCGCGGGGGGGGCCACCCCCCCGCTCTACGCGACTCTGGAGGCGCCATGTACGAGAATCCCTCCGATCAGAATCAGTCCACCCAAATGACAAGAAGCCATATCGGTACGCGCTTCGGCGATCCCATCTTTCAAATGCTCACTTTTGCCTTTGCGATCATGGTGCTGCTCATACTGGGTGGGGTCATTCTGACTCTGTGTGAGGGGGCCTGGCCCGCTCTTCGCGTCTTCGGCCCGGCTTTCGTCTGGACGGCATCCTGGAATCCCGTCACCAAGAATTTTGGCGCGCTCGTACCACTTATCGGCACGATGATCACTGCGCTTATCGCCATGTTGATCGGCGTGCCCTTCAGCTTCGGCCTCGCCCTCTTCCTGACCGAGATCTGCCCGCACGGCATTCGCCAGCCCATCGCCATAGCGATCGAACTGCTGGCTGCCGTGCCGAGCATCATTTACGGTATCTGGGGACTTTTCATTCTCGCCCCACTATTCCAGCGCACCATTGAACCCTTGCTGATCTCATCCCTCGGCCCCCTGCCGCTGATTGGCGCCCTGTTTCAGGGACCGCCCATTGGCATTGGGATGCTTCTGGCGGGTTTGATCCTGGGTCTGATGGTTCTGCCTTTTATCACTGCCGTGATGCGTGAAGTCTTCCTGAGCGTTCCGCAAGTCCTGCGCGAGTCAGCCTATGGCCTGGGTGCGACCCGTTGGGAAGTTACCTGGCGCGTGGTTCTGCCTTATTGTCGAACTGGCGTGGTCGGCGGCATCATGCTCGGCCTCGGTCGCGCGCTTGGCGAGACAATGGCCGTTACCTTCGTGATCGGCAATGCGCATCACCTCAGTACCTCGCTGCTCGCGCCGGGTACCACAATCTCGGCTACCCTCGCCAATGAGTTCACCGAAGCCGACGGTGAAATCTACACAGCGTCGCTGATCGGCCTGGGCCTTGTTCTTTTCGTGCTCACGTTCTTCGTGCTCGCCATCGGCAAGCGCCTACTCCTGGGCGCGCAGGCCAGGACGACGCTCGCATGAACCGATCCATCGTCAACCGTCGTCACAGAATCGACCTGTTCGTCACCATCCTTTCAACGGTCATGACTGGCGCCGTCCTCTTCACGCTCGGGGCAATTCTGGTGACCCTCGTCTGGAATGGGCTGCCGGCGATCAAGCCGTCGCTTTTCTTGGAGAGCACGCCACCTCCCGGTAGCAAGGGCGGACTGGCCAACGCGATTTTTGGCAGCCTGGTGATGACGTTGCTCGGCATTC
Source organism: Gammaproteobacteria bacterium (assembly GCA_011620145.1). Lineage (GTDB taxonomy): Bacteria > Pseudomonadota > Gammaproteobacteria > UBA5335 > UBA5335 > Macondimonas. The sequence goes on from WOZT01000176.1 coordinate 3,338, forward strand.
TTATTGCCACCCCGATTGGGATCTTCGCAGGCACCTTTCTTGCCGAATATGCCCGCGATAGCTGGCTTGCGAAAACGGTGCGCTTCATCAACGACATTTTGCTGAGCGCACCCTCGATCATCATTGGTCTGTTCGTTTACAGCATTGTCGTCGTTGGGATGGGCCATTTCTCGGGGTGGGCCGGCGTCGTGGCGTTGGCCATCATCGCCATTCCGATCATCGTGCGCACGACCGAGGATATGCTGTTACTGGTCCCGGATGCGCTCCGCGAGGCGGGTGCGGCGCTCGGCACGCCGCGATGGATGGTGATCACACGAATCAGCTACCGGGCCGCTTTTCAAGGCCTCCTGACCGGCGTTCTGCTCGCCGTCGCCCGCGTGAGTGGCGAAACAGCACCCCTCCTCTTTACGGCCCTGAACAACCAGTTCTGGAACGCCAATCTCAACGCACCAATGGCGAATCTGCCCGTTGTCATTTTCCAGTTTGCCATGAGTCCCTACGAGGACTGGCGCCAACTCGCCTGGGGTGGCGCGCTTCTTATAACGATGACAGTGCTCGCTCTCAATATCGCCGCCCGATACTCCGTAAATCAAAGGGCACGTTCATGATCAACGATACCTCGCCGGCCGTGGCCAAAATTCCCGTGTCGAACCAGAAGGATGGTCCGCTACCGCCCGAAAAGATTGTCATCCGCAATCTGAACTTCTACTACGGCTCCTTTCAAGCCCTGAAGGGGATCAACATCTCGATCCATAACCGCCGTGTGACCGCCTTCATCGGGCCATCAGGCTGCGGCAAATCGACTTTGCTGCGCAGCATGAATCGGATCTTTGAGATGTACCCCGGTCAACGTGCAAATGGCGAAATATTGGTCGATGGCAAGAACATATTGAATCAACGCGATATCACCGAATTGCGCGCCAAGGTCGGCATGGTTTTCCAGAAACCGACGCCATTTCCCATGTCAATCTATGAGAATGTCGCCTTTGGTATCCGCCTCTACGAAAAACTGTCCCGATCTGATCTCGATGCGCGCGTGCATTGGGCGTTGTCGCAGGCGGCCCTCTGGGACGAGGTGAAGGGCAAACTCAACCAGCCAGGAACCAGCCTCTCAGGAGGCCAGCAGCAACGTCTCTGCGTTGCCCGCGCGATTGCGGTGAAGCCGGATATCCTGCTCATGGACGAGCCGGCTTCGGCACTTGACCCAATCTCGACAGCCAAAATCGAAGAGTTGATCGACGAACTCAGTCAGGATTATTGCATTGTAATCGTTACTCACAATATGCAGCAGGCGGCGCGCGTAGCCGATTTCACAGCCTTCATGTTTATGGGCGACTTGGTTGAGTACGGCACTTCAGAGCAGATCTTCACCAATCCAGTGCATGAGCGCACAAACGATTATGTGACAGGCCGCTTTGGCTGACCGATTCAGGTGATCACGCCAACAAGACCCAAGGCCTGAGCCGTCAAGCCGTATGCGACCGAATGGCATGCGGTGGCACCAAGCCGACCAATCTGGGCGCTACACACCGCCGGTACTGATTGCTCCCATCATGCCGCAAGACGCAGATACCGCAGACCACAGACATCTCGATCAGGATCAATTCGCCCGCTCGGTGGCCTAAAAAAAACGCGCCCAGCCCTCGCGGGCTTTCCTGAGGCAAGAATGCCCCAGACATGCAGGGACGCGGCTTTTGCGCCCATGTTGAGGCGCGCGACCATCGGGATGTTGCAAGTGCCGGCATGGGGCGTAATCGTCTCGGACCAAGACCAGCCACCGATATTCGGCGGCCTCCTTCCGATCCCCGTGCCCGAATCACTTGCTGCTAGTGTAGTGCTTCGTTCTTGGTGGAACTTATAGGAATCCCGGTTCTTGTATTTGGAATACGAGCAGAGCGGAGAATCAAATGCGAGTAGCCCCTGAGTACGCGCTGGTGCTGTGCTGCGACGAGAAGAGTCAGGTGCCAGGCGCTGGATCGAACCCAGCCGGGCCTGCCGCTGAAGAAGGGGCGGGCGGAAACGATGACCCATGACGACAAGCGCAACGGAACGACCACGCTGTTTGCCGCGCTCAATGTATTGACGGCCAGATCATCGGTCCATGCCAGCAGCGACACACCCACGCCGAGTGGCTTGAGTTCCTGAAGAAGATCGACCGCGAGACGCCCAGGGACAAGACGCTGCATCTGATCGCCGACACCTACGCTACGCACAAACATCCCGCCGTGCGGGACTGGCTCGCCAAGCATCCGCGCTTCAACATGCACTTCACGCCGGCATCGGCGTCGTGACTCAACATGGTCGAGCGATTCTTCCGCGACATCATCACCGAACGCACGCGTCGCGGTGTGTTAAGCAGCGTGCCGGAATTGATTAACGCCATCTGATGAGTACATCGCTCACCACAACACAAAACCCAAGCCGTTCGTCTGGACTAAAAGCGCCCGCGATATCCTGCAGAAGGTCATTCGCGCCAATAGCCGCATTAAGTTCCAAACAGAGTGCAACACTACACTAAATCCGCCCCAAGGCGCGGTGGCCGATGTCGGTCCGGTACTGCACGCCAGGCCAGCGGATGGCCGCGACCCCTTGGTAAACCCTGGCTTTTGCGCTCGCCAGATCGTCCCCGAGGGCGCACACGCACAGCACCCGCCCACCATCGGTCAACACGTGGTCGTCCTCGCGCCGGGTGGCGGCATGGAACACCTGCACGCCGACCTGCGCCGCCGCCTCCAGGCCCGTGATGACATCACTCCGGCGCACCTCACCCGGATAGCCTGCCGCCGCCATCACCACCCCCAAGGCGGGACGGGGGTCCCATTGCGCGGTTTCCTGCTCCAAGCGCCCCGCCACCGCCGCCAGGCACAGCGCCACCAGATCCGACTGCAGACGCAGCATCACCGGCTGGGCCTCGGGATCGCCAAAGCGGCAGTTGTATTCCAGCACCCGGGGCGTGCCATCCGGGGCGATCATCAGGCCGGCGTACAGAAAGCCGGTATAGGGGATGCCATCGGCCGCCAGCCCCGTCACCGTGGGCCGGATGATGGTGTCCATCACCTGCCGGTGCAGGGCCTCGGTCACCACCGGGGCGGGGGAATAGGCGCCCATGCCGCCGGTATTGGGGCCGCGGTCGCCGTCCTGCAAGGTCTTATGGTCCTGGGAGGTGGCCATGGGCAGAATATGGCCGCCCCCCACCATGACGATGAAGCTGGCCTCCTCGCCTTCGAGGAACTCCTCGATGACGACGCGCGCGCCGGCCGCACCAAACTGGCCACCCAGCATGTCAGAGACCGCCCGGTGGGCCTCGGCGAGATCGTGGGCAACGACCACGCCCTTGCCGGCAGCCAGGCCATCGGCCTTGACCACGACCGGCGCGCCCACGCTGTCGAGGTAGGCATGGGCCGCAGCCGCCTCGGTGAAGCTGCGGTGACGCGCGGTGGGGATGCCATGGCGTTCCATGAAGGCCTTGCTGAACGCCTTGGAGCCTTCCAGTTGGGCGGCGGCCTGGGAAGGGCCGAAGCAGGGCAGCCCGGCCGCCTGGAAACGGTCCACCACACCCGCGACCAGGGGCTGTTCGGGGCCGACGAGGGTCAGGCCCACGGCCTCGCGCTGGGCGAACGCCACCAGGGCATCCAGATCGGTCGCAGCCAGGGGGACATTCTCCACCTTGGGCTCCAAAGCCGTGCCGCCGTTGCCGGGCGCGACGAAAACCCGCTCCACCTGGGGCGATTGGGCGCATTTCCAGGCCAGGGCATGTTCGCGGCCACCGCCGCCGATCACGAGCACTTTCATCGCGTTAGCCATCCGGAATGAAGTGGGGCGCGGCGCATGGCCGCGAACAGGGGGCGCAAAGAATAGCACAGCCCCCGCATGCCCTGGCTTCGCCGAGCGTCAAGCCATCCCTTGCAACGGGCTGCCCCGTTGAACGCGGACAGGCGCTGCGCATCCCAACAAACCGTCAGTGCCGAAAATGGCGCACGCTGGTGAACACCATGGCCATGTCGTGTTCATCGGCGGCGGCAATCACCTCGGCATCGCGCAGCGAGCCGCCGGGCTGGATCACCGCCGTGATCCCCACCTCAGCCGCCGCATCGATGCCGTCGCGGAAGGGAAAGAAGGCATCGGAAGCCAGCACCGAGCCGGTCACCGCCAAGCCTTCATCGGCGGCCTTGATGGCGGCGATGCGGGCGCTGTAGACCCGGCTCATCTGCCCGGCGCCGACGCCGATGGTGCGTCCCTCGCGGGCGTAGATGATGGCGTTGGACTTGACGAACTTGGCCACCCGCCAGGCAAACAGCAGATCGGCCACCTCGGCCGGCGTCGGCGCACGGCGGGTGACGCACTTGAGCTGCTCGGCCGACAGCGTGGCGAGGTCCCGGTCCTGCACCAGCATGCCCCCCGCCACGCTGCGCCATTCCAGGGCCGGCAGGGGCGCTGGCGGAACGGGTCCGCAGGTCAGCACCCGCACATTGGGCTTGCTGGACAACACCTGCAGCGCGCCTTCGCTGGCTTCCGGTGCCACGATGACCTCCACGAACTGGCGCTGCACGATGGCCTGCGCCGTCGCTTCATCAAGCGGGCGATTGAGGGCGATGATGCCGCCAAAGGCGGAAGTGGGGTCGGTGGCATAGGCCCGCTCATAGGCCTCGAGCGGGCTGTCCGCCACCGCCACCCCGCAGGGGTTGGCATGCTTGACGATGACACAGGCCGGGGTTTCGAAGGTCTTGACACATTCCAGGGCGGTGTCGGTGTCGGCGATGTTGTTGTAGGACAGCGCCTTGCCCTGCAACTGAACCGTACTGGCCACCTCGGCCGCAGCCGGATGGGCAACGCGGTAGAACGCCGCACGCTGATGGGGATTCTCGCCGTAACGCAGATCCTCGACCTTGTGCCACTGGCCGCCCAGGGTGGCGGGGAACGGCGCGCGGTGACCCGTCTCGTCCATGGCGCTCAGGTAGTTGGCAATGGCGCTGTCATAGCGGGCGGTGTGGGCAAATGCCTTGGCGGCCAACTGGAAACGCCGCTCGGGCGTCGTGGCGCCCTCTCGCTCCAAGGCATCGGCCAAGCCGGCGTAATCCTCGGGATCCACCAGCACCGTCACGCGCGCATGGTTCTTGGCGCCGGCCCGGATCATCGCCGGCCCGCCAATGTCGATGTTTTCGATGGCATCCGCCAACGAGCAGCCCGGCTGGGCCACGGTGCGCTCGAAGGGATACAGGTTCACCACCAGGAAATCGATGGGCACGATGCCGTGCAGCGCCATCAGTTCGCCGTCCCGGTCCATGCGCCCCAGCAGGCCACCGTGAATCCGCGGATGCAGGGTTTTCACGCGGCCATCCATGATTTCGGGAAACCCGGTATGGCGCGACACCTCGATCACCGGCACCCCCTCGCGCGTCAGCAACTGGGCCGTGCCGCCGGTGGACAGGATCTGCACGCCCAAGGCCGCCAGCCGCCGGGCCAAGGCCACGACGCCGGTCTTGTCGGAAACGCTGAGGAGAGCATAACGGTCAGTGGCCATGGGACGGGCTCCAGCACGGGGATGGGGGACGCGGCTGGAACCGGACGGGGACGTCAGCCGCTGATCTGATAATGTCGCAGTTTCTTGCGCAGGGTGGCGCGATTGATCCCGAGGATCTCGGCGGCCTGGGTCTGGTTGCCACCGACGTGGGCGAGCACCCGTTCCAGCAGGGGTCGTTCAACCTCTTCCATCACCAGGCGGTGCATGTCGCCGGTGTAGAAGCCGCCGAGCTCATGCAGATAGCGGCCCACCGCCCGCTCCACACACAACCGCAGGGGCAGCTCCTCGGCAGCGGGTTCGAGCGTCCGGGCCGCTGCATGTTGCGCACTATCCATGGGTCGCCTTGCCTCTATCCTGAGTAGTCATCGACCGAGGCCACGCGGGAAGGCCAGCGCCATGCATCGCAGAGCCGACATCCCACCTTCTGGCCCGCAAACCCGTCAGCCGGACCCGCGATCGGGTCATCTTAAGCAGTGCCGCCCCATCCCTCAAGCCCACGCAGACGAGCGAACCTGGCCTATTCGGGGGGAAGCAGTTCGAAACGGTATCCCGCCGCCTGGCGCCCTGGATCCAACAGTTCCAGATGAATCGGCACCCGCGCCTCGGGCGCCAGCAGCGCGCTGCGATCCACGGATTCCTGCAAGTAGGCCTCCGGCGCGAAGGTGCCGATGGCCATCGATCCCCCAAAGGGATCCTCCACGCTCAGCCGGATGCGTGGGTAGGGCTGCACAAAGGGTGCCCGGTTGACCAGCTCCGCCTCGAACAGCAGTCCGCCCTCCCGCTGGGGGTGGGTGGTGAACTGGTGCGCCTCCAGCGCTAGCAGTCGCACATCCACCAGCGGCGGCAATGCACAGGGCGCGCCCACGCTTTGCAACCGGGCGCAACCCCATTCGAGCAGCGGCCGCCAGGCCGGATCGGCGAGCCAACGCGGCCCGAAGACCATGAGCACCTGCACGCCCAGCAACGCGCCCGCCACGCCACCCAAGGCCATCCACCACCACGCGGCGCGGCGCGGCTTCGCCTCGGCCTCAGCAAGATCCTCGTCTTCCCACATCGGCTCAGGGAGCGTGACGACCGCCGGCTCATCATCGGTGACGCCCATCTCCTCCGACCAAAACATCAGGGGCGGTGCCTCTGCCGCGCTGTCCAGAGGCGAATCGACAAGGGGCACAAGCCCAGGCGGCGACTCATCGTCCTGCAGGCGCGCCAAGGCATCGAAACAGTGTTGACAGACACTGCAGCACACCTCGCCGCGCGCCAGCCGCAACTGTTCGGCCCGCACCTGGAGCCGCGTTTGACAGGCCGGACAATCCACATACATGCCCGACCCCTCCACTCAATGCCGAGGGCGCTGCCCGGCCAGACAGACCCAGCCTTCCCGTTCGCCCACGGCGGACAGTGTGATCCAGTCCCCGTAGGCCGCCTGCAGCGGAGCGACATGGCGCGCCAACAGTCCGGCCATCACCAGCCAGCCCCCGGGTTTGAGCAAATCCCGGAAACGCGGCGCCAATTCCTGCAGGGGCCCCGCCAGGATATTGGCCAACAGCACATCCGCAGCTTCGGCAAGGGTTTCCGGGGCGCTGACATGGACCCGGCCCAGCAAGTCGTTGCGGCGGGCATTTTCCCGCGTTGCCGTCAGCGCCTGGGGATCGATGTCCACCGCCTCGATGCTTGCCGCGCCCAACAGCCCCGCCGCCACTCCCAGAATGCCTGAACCACAACCGTAGTCGATCACCCGCAGGCCCGCCAGTTCGGCGCCATCGAGCCAGGTCAGGCACAGGGCCGTGGTGGGGTGGGTGCCGGTACCAAAGGCCAGCCCCGGATCCAGACGCAGGTTCACGGCGGAGGGATCAGGGGGCTGGTGGGCGCTGGGCACCACCCACAGCCGTTGTCCGAAGCGCATGGGCTTGAAATCCTTCAGCCAGGCACGCTCCCAGGCCTGATCGTCAAGCCATTCCAGGCGATGCGGTGGCAGCGGCCGGGGATGGCACTGAGCCGCCAGATCCAGCAGCACACGCAGCGGATCTGATTCCAGGGGCAGCAGCGCCGTCAGGCGCAGGCGATCCCACAACGGGGTGGCGCCGGGTGGTGGCTCGAACAGCGGCTGATCGGCCCCGTCCTCCAGGGTCACGGCCACGGCGCCGGCTTCCAGCAAGGCCGCCTCCAGGGCCTCGCTCTCCCCCGGGCCGATTTCCATCACCAGTTGCTGCCAAGGCATGACGCGCTCCACCGAGGGCATTAGCCCTGCAGCTTTTTTTCCAGGTAATGGATGCTGACGGCGCCGCGCTGGAAGCCGGCGTCCTGCACCAGATCCTTGTGCAAGGCGGCATTGGTTTCGATGCCTTCCACCACCAACTCGTCCAGGGCCGTATCCATGCGCGCCAGCGCCTTGTCGCGATCATCGGCATGGGCGATGAGCTTGCCGATCAGGGAATCATAATGGGGAGGCACCTCATAGCCGCTGTAGAGGTGGGAATCCATGCGGATACCGGGCCCTCCCGGCGCGTGATAATGAGTCACCCGGCCCGGCGAGGGCACGAAGGTGCGGGCATGTTCGGCGTTGATGCGACACTCAATCGCATGGCCGCGCAGCCGGATGTCTTCCTGACGCAGGCCGAGCGGGACGCCGCTGGCAATGAGGATCTGCTGGGCCACAATGTCCACCCCCGTCACCATCTCGGTGACGGGGTGTTCCACCTGCACGCGGGTATTCATCTCGATGAAGTAGAACTCGCCGTCCTGGTAGAGGAACTCGAACGTGCCGGCACCGCGGTAGCCGATGCGCACACAGGCATCGACACACACCGCGCCGATGCGGGCACGCTGCTCGGGGGTGATACCGGGCGCCGGGGCCTCCTCGATTACCTTCTGATGGCGGCGCTGGATCGAACAATCGCGCTCGCCCAGATGAATCGCCTGCCCCTGGCCATCGGCCAGCACCTGGATTTCAATGTGGCGCGGCCGCTCCAGGTATTTTTCCATGTACACCGTGCCATCGCCGAATGCCGCCTGGGCCTCGCTGCGCGTGAGCACAATCGCGGCAGCCAGGTGGGCTTCGCCGTGGACCACCCGCATCCCGCGCCCGCCGCCGCCCGCCGCCGCCTTGATCA
>WOZT01000176.1:12068-13549 GCA_011620145.1 Gammaproteobacteria bacterium
TCGCCGTGGACCACCCGCATCCCGCGCCCGCCGCCGCCCGCCGCCGCCTTGATCAGCACCGGATAGCCGATCTGGCGGGCAATCCTGATGTTCTCGGCGGGATCATCCGACAAGGCGCCGCCCGAACCGGGCACGCAGGGCACACCGGCCTCCTTCATGGCGTGGATGGCCGACACCTTGTCGCCCATCAGGCGGATGGTTTCCGGGCGAGGACCGATGAAGACGAAGCCGCTGCGCTCCACCCGCTCGGCAAAATCGGCGTTCTCGGAAAGAAAACCATAGCCGGGATGGATGGCTTCGGCGTCGGTGACCTCGGCCGCCGCAATCAGGGCCGGCATGTTGAGATAGCTCTGGGCCGAGGGCGGCGGGCCGATGCACACCGTTTCATCGGCCAGCAATACATGCTGCAACTGGCGATCGGCGGTGGAATGCACCGCCACAGTCTTGATCCCGAGTTCCCGGCACGCCCGCAGGATGCGCAGGGCGATCTCGCCGCGGTTGGCAATGACAATCTTGTCGAACATGGTGCGCCTGGGGTTACTGGATCACGAACAGGGGCTGGCCATATTCCACCGGCTCCCCGTTGTTGAGCAAAATGGCCGCCACCGTGCCTTCCACTTCGGATTCGATGGGGTTCATCATTTTCATGGCTTCAATGATGCACAGCGTATCGCCTTTCTTCACCGCCTGTCCGACTTCCACGAACGGCTTGGCACCCGGGCCCGAGGCGCGGTAGAAGGTGCCCACCATGGGCGCCGTCACCGTCTGGCCCGGCGGCAGGGAGGGGGCGGCACTCACGGCGGGCAGCATCTCGGCCGTGACCACGGGTGCCGGCTGGGGCAGCGGCGGCGGTGCGGAATACACTGGCGCCATGGAGAGGCTGGTGGCGTTGCGGCTGAGGCGTATGCTCTCCTCGCCTTCCTTGATCTCGATTTCGTTGAGCCCGGATTCTTCCAGCAGCTCGATCAATTTTTTGATTTTGCGAATATCCATGGTCGCGGGTACTTCCTGAATGCACGAAACGTTATTCTTTTAAAAGGATCGCTTTAGCTGCCCTTGGCCGCAAGATGATGGAGGGCAGCCTCCAAGGCCAGATCGTAGCCCACATCCCCCAGGCCGCAGATGACCCCCAGGGCCACATCCGAAAGATGGGAATGATGCCGGAACGGCTCGCGGGCGTGGATGTTGGTCAGGTGAATCTCGATGAAAGGGCGCGCAACCGCGAGCAGGGCGTCGCGCAGGCCGATGCTGGTATGGGTCAGCGCCCCCGGATTGATGAGGATGAAATCGGTGTCATCCTCAAGCGTCTCCTGGATCCGATCAATCAGCGCGCCTTCCGCATTGCTCTGGAACGCATCCAGACGATGGCCCAGCACCCGGGCGCGGTCTTCGAGCCGGGTCACGATCTGCGCCAGCGTGGTTCGGCCGTAGCGTTCCGGTTCGCGCCGCCCCAAAAGGTTCAGATTGGGGCCGTTGAGCAG
>WOZT01000163.1 GCA_011620145.1 Gammaproteobacteria bacterium
TATGGCCGTCCGACAGACCTTCGGTGAGCGCTGCCTTGGCGAGCCGATTGGATAGTGTGACGCCGCAAGGCAGGGGCAGGGGCGAGGCGATGGTGACCGTCATAGAACTTCCCTCGTGGATGCTTAGAGTCTCTGAACCGCCGCCGTGTTGCGGGCGCTTGCCCCAGTATAGGGCGCGTCATTCGGGGATAGCGGCGCTCCCGTCTAGATGGCGGTCATGAACGGACTTGCTTGCGGAATACCGCTTCAGGGCGACGCCGGAAGCGTCATCCGGACAAATTGGGCGCGGCCATCCACCGTGAACGAACCCACCACCAATGCCAGCCCCAGCACCGCCAGCCCCTGCACCAGCCACAGCGGCAGGATGGGCGCAAAACCAGCGGTGAGCAGGGCGGCATTGGTCACCCCGCACACCGCCCGCCGCCGGCTGGGCGGCAGGGGACGGTTCAGGGCGGGCCAGCGGCGTCCGGCCAGCAGATAGCCATAACGCAACAGGCCGGCGGTCAATACCCAAGGCCCAAGCTGCTCGGCCCGCAGCAGCAGGATTCCGGCGATGAGCACGAACAGGGCATCGACCTCCAGATCGAAACGCGCGCCGAACGGCGAGACCGTTCCCTGTCGCCGAGCAAGCTTGCCGTCCACGCCGTCGGCCAGCAAAAACAGCGTCCCCAATGCCACCGATCCCCAGCCAACAGGGGATAGCTCCCAGCCCCACGCTCCCCAGAGCAACAGTGCCAATCCGCGAGCGGCGGTGATCCGGTTGGCCCAGCCCCAGCGGCTGTGCGGCGCGTGCGCCGGCAGATGACGCCACACCCAGGCCGCACCGGGCAGGCACATCAGCACAAACCACCCCACCATGCGCCATGCGTCCTCGGCCGTGGGCGCGCGCAGAACCAGAAACACCAGGCCCGCGCCCAGCCCGAGCGTCAGGCTGCCAAGGACTTCGCGCCGCAAGCGGTTGGCGGCAGGTTCAGCTAAGGCCGCCATGCCAGCACGTCCCGATGGGCCACCTGGACTTGCAGCGCCCCTTGCGCCAACTGACCCAGCCTTTGCGTCAGCCAGTCCCCGGCGCGGTCCCGCAGGCCGGGTTGTTGCTCGCAGGCGGCGCGCACATAGCCTTCCAGCCAGGCCCCCGTCAGCAAGGGGTGCGTCGATCCCAGCCGCCAGACGCTGGCGGCATCGCGCACGCGATAGCCTGCGGTGCGCAAGGCCAGCGCCCAACCCACGGCGGCCGCGCCTCCCAATGCGGGCCCCAGCCCCTTGTCACGGCGCATGTGGGCGGCAAAGGCGCGCCCCAGCAAGCCATCCAGCGGCAGGGCGGGATGGAATTGCGGCCCATCCACCACGTTCAGCGCCAGATACACCGAGCGCACTTGCGCGGCCGCCGCCTGGGCCGCGAATCGGCCCGCCCAGCACCAGGACACCAGATCCCCCCAGGCACTCGCCGCTACCGCGGTCACCCCGCTCAGGTCCAGGACGCCAGCGGACAGGTCGATGCACTGCCAGTGCAGTTCACACGCCCCACCGGGTCCGCGCAGCCGAACGGGATCGCCGGTCGCGAACGTCCAGTCGGGATGGTCCCACGCCCAATGGGCAAAGCGCGCCTCCGCCCGCGCAATCAAGCCGGCATCGCCTTCCAGCGCCTGCCAATGCACCGACCGGCGCAGCCGGGGCAGGCAGGCGCGCAGCAGGGATCCGGTGCCGGCGCCCAATTCCATGATCCGGGCCTCGGTGGGCAAGCCCTCCAGCCAGGCCGCAAGCAAGCCGGCATCGCGGGCTTCCATATCGGCCGGTTCGCGCCAGCGCAGCCAGTCGGCATCGAAGCCGGCGCCCTGGGCGTGCAGGTCGATTTCATTCCCCATGCGCTGTCTCCCCCAATGTTTGCATGAGGGTGTGAAACACGGTTGCGGTGGCCGGCCAGTCACTCAGCCGGCGCCGGTGACGGCGGGCCTGCGCTGCCCAACGCCGACGCCGTCGCGATGCGCCCAAGGCCTGCGCCAAGGCCCGCCGCAGCGCGCGCGGGTCGGCGCCGTGCACCCGCATGCCGGTGGTGGCTGGTACGGTTTGGGCGATGGCGCCGCCCCGGGTCGTGACCACCGGCAGCCCATGGGCCAGGGCCTCGGCCAGCGCCATGCCGTAGCCTTCCAGACGCGAGGCGAACACGAACAGATCCGCCTGCCGATAGTGCTGCGTCAAGTCCCGAGCATCCAGCTCGCCGGCCAGCCGCACCCGCTGGCGCCAGCCGGCGCGGTCACGGGTCGCGCGGATGCGCCGCGCGGTGCCCGCCGCGCCGCGCTCCCCGCCCACGCAGACCAGCCGCCAAGGCAGATGCCGCAACCCGCGCAACGCCGCCAGCAAACGCAGATGGCCCTTGCGCGGCGTGAGGGTGGCGACGCACAACAGCCGCACCGGCCCGCGCCGGGGCGGTCGCGGCAGTCGGCGCGCCGGACGACCGGTCCCCGGAAGCGCCACATGCAGCCGCGCGGCCGCAATGCCCCGCGCCACCAGCATGGCGCGGGTGACGGCGCTGGTCACCACCACGGCGTCCACCCGTTCCAAAGCCTGGGTTTCGAGATAATCCAGCCGCCGGGCCTGTTCCGGCTCTAGCCCCGTTTCAAGGGCCAAGGGATGGTGAATCAGCGCGATGACCGGTCCCGGGCGGTCGCCCGCCGCCAAGGCGAGGCCAAAGGCCGGTAATGCCAGGCCATCGATCACTAGGCCCGCCCCCGCCGCCGCGCTTTCCCGCCAGACGGCATCGGCTGCCGCCCAGGCCGCAGCGTCTGGATCGGGATGGCGACCCACCAACGGGTGGACCT
>WOZT01000020.1 GCA_011620145.1 Gammaproteobacteria bacterium
GGGGCAGTGGCGGCAACCAGAGCGCGGCAGCACGGCGTCTGGGGATGACCACCCGTCAACTGCGTTATCGCATGGAAAAGCTGGGAATCGACACCGCACAATCTTGATTGTCATTCGACTGGACATTCCGGCCGAAAGCTTGACATTGTCAATGCATCAAGCGTTACCGCACGGCGCTGACCACCCCATTCATTCCTTCCCAGATCAACGTCAACAAGGCCTTACACAACAGTCGGGCCACGCATGGGTGATGGCCCGGTCCTTGCTCCTTCAGACCGGAGCGGCTGCCCTGAGTCGCACCATTCCGTCCGGTTTAGCGGTTCAATTCCCCATCAGGAGATCTGCCGATGCGTTCCTTGCCCCAGTTCGCCCCCCTACCCTTGCGCAACGCCCGAGGATTCGCCAGGCAGCTCCTGCTCCTTGGCCTGCTCAGTCTGGCCGGATCCGCAACGGCAGCTGACTACCCCACCCCCAAGGTGAACACAACCAAGCTCGCCGTGAGCGATCAGGTGGTCAAGGTCGGCGTTCTGCACTCCGTCACCGGCACCATGGCCATCAGTGAAACCGGCTCGGTGGAAGCCGAAAAGCTCGCCATCAAACAGATCAATGACATGGGCGGGATCCTGGGGCGCAAGATTGAAATCATCCAGGAAGATGGCGCCAGTGACTGGCCCACCTTTGCGGAAAAAGCCAAGAAACTCCTCGTGCAGGACCACGTTGCCACGGTTTTCGGCTGCTGGACCTCCGCCTCACGCAAGGCAGTGCTTCCGGTCTTCGAGAAGGAAAATGGCCTGCTCTACTACCCCACCTTTTATGAAGGTCTGGAACAATCCAAGAACGTGATCTACACCGGCCAGGAAGCCACCCAGCAGATCCTTGCGGGCCTCGACTGGATCGCCAAGGAGAAGAATGCCAAGACCTTTTACCTGATCGGATCGGATTATATCTGGCCGCGTACTTCGATGAAGATCGCCCGCAAACACATCGAAAACGTGCTCAAGGGCACCGTGGTGGCGGAGGAATACTTCCCCCTGGGACACACCAACTTCGGTTCGGTGATCAACAAGATAAAGCTCAAGAAGCCGGACGTCATCTATAGCGCCGTGGTGGGTGGCAGCAACGTGGCCTGGTACAAGCAGCTCAAGGCCGCAGGGATCAGCTCCGACAAGCAAACGCTGCTTACCATCTCCGTGACCGAGGACGAGGTGCTGGGTATCGGTGGTGAAAACGTCAAGGGCTTTTACTCGGCAATGAAATACTTCCAGAGCCTGGACAACGCCAACAACCAGAAATTCGTCAAGTCCTTCAAGGAAATGTGGGGCCCCGACAGTGTCATTGGCGATGTGACCCAGGCCGCCTATCTCGGTCCCTGGCTGTGGAAAGAGGCCGTGGAAAAGGCCGGCAGCTTCGATGTCGACAAGGTGGTCGCCGCCTCCCCGGGACTCGAACTGAAAACCGCGCCGGAAGGTTACGTCAAGATCCATCCCAACCACCATCTCTGGAGCAAGCTGCGGGTGGGCCAGTGGGATGCCAATGGCCAGGCCAAGGTGGTGTATGAGTCCGACCTGATCGAGCCGAATCCTTTCCCTGCGGGCTACCAATAAACACAAACAAGAACACCGGGGAAGGACTGGCCCCGGTGTTCGCTCCTCCAAATCCATCGGGAGTGCCTCACCATGGCAGGCTATAGCTGGTCTGAAATCGGTTCCATATTTGCGATGCAGGGGTTCAGCGGGTTGAGCCTGTTTTGCGTCTTCCTGCTGATGGCGCTGGGCCTGGCGATCATTTTCGGCCAGATGGGGGTGATCAACATGGCCCATGGCGAGTTCCTCACCATCGGCGCCTATACCACCTATCTGCTCTCGCACTGGGCTGAATTGCACGCCCCCGCGCTGCTGGATTATGCCTTTTTCATCGCCGTGATCCTGGCCTTCCTGATTGCGTTCGCCGTCGGTTATCTGGTGGAAATGGGGCTGATTCGCCATCTCTACAAGCGTCCGCTGGACACCCTGCTCGCCACCTGGGGTCTGAGCCTGATCATGCAGCAAACGTTTCGCTCCGCCTTTGGCGCACGTGAGGTCAGTCCCACTTTGCCACCCTGGCTGCTGGGCGCCTACCAAGTGACTGACAGCATCGAGATTCCCATCAACGGCATGGTGGTAATGGCCCTCACCGCAGTCACCACGGCGTGCGTGTTCCTGTTCATGTTCCGCTCGCGCTGGGGGCTGCGGGTGCGTGCCACGGTACAGAATCGCATCATGAGCGGCTGCGTGGGCATCAATACCGCTCAAGTGGACCGCATGACCTTCGCCATCGGCTGTGGTACGGCTGGCATCGCCGGGGCGGCCTTTACCACGATCGCCTCCACCGGCCCTACCAGCGGTTCGCTCTACATCGTCGATACCTTTCTGGTGGTGGTGTTTGGCGGTGCGGCCAGTCTGCTGGGCACGATTGCTTCGGCTTTCACCATCGCTCAGGCGCAATCGATTCTGGAGTTCTTCACCAACGGTTCCACCGCGAAAGTGATAACCCTGCTGACCGTGGTGGTCATCCTCATGCTGCGCCCGCAGGGCCTGTTCAATCTGCGGATCCGCCGCTAACCCAAGGCAAACGAGGCTCGACCTGTGAAAACCCTGTTGGAAAAACTCTTCGGTGGCCGGGCTGGGCTGGCTGGATTTGTGACCTTGGCCGTCCTGATTCTGGTGGTCCTGCCCATCGGATTGGACAACTTCCGCATCAACCTGGTGGGCAAATACCTCACCTATGCCTTCGTCGCCGTGGGTCTGGTGCTGTGCTGGGGCTATGGCGGCATCC
>WOZT01000112.1 GCA_011620145.1 Gammaproteobacteria bacterium
GCGGTCTGGGTCTTGGGAAAGGCGATGACATCGCGGATGCTCCTGGCGCCGGCCATCAACATCACCAGCCGGTCGAGCCCGAAGGCGAGCCCGCCATGGGGTGGACAGCCGTACTTGAGGGCGTCGAGCAGGAAGCCGAATTTCTCCTCGGCCTCCTCCCGCCCGATGCCCAGCAGGTTGAACACGACTTGTTGCATTTCGGGGCGATGGATGCGCACCGAACCGCCACCCAGCTCGGTGCCGTTGAGCACCATGTCGTAGGCGCGCGACACCGCCCGCCCCGGATCGGCCGCCAGCGCGGCGGCATCGCTCACCCGCGGCGCAGTGAAGGGATGATGCAGGGCCTGGAAGCGCTGGGTCTGTTCGTCCCACTCGAACATGGGGAAGTCCACCACCCACAACGGCCGCCAACCCGCCGCAACCAAATCCAGATCCTGCCCCAGGCGCAGGCGCAGCGCGCCCAGCGATTCACTCACCACGCGCGCCTTGTCGGCGCCGAAGAACACCAGATCGCCGTCCTCGGCGCCGCAGCGCGCCAGCATGGCCTCGATCACCTCCATGGGGAGGAATTTGACGATGGGCGATTGCAGGCCCGCGGCCCCGGCAGCGCGCTCGTTGACCTTGATGTAGGCCAGGCCCTTGGCGCCGTAGCGGCCCACCAGCTCGGTGTAGCCGTCGATGTCCTTGCGCGAAAGCCGGCCGCCGCCCGGCACGCGCAGCGCCGCCACGCGACCGTCCGCATCGTTGGCCGGGCCGGCGAACACCTTGAAATCGACCTCGCGCAGGAGATCGGCGACTTCCGTCAGCTCCAACGGGATGCGCAGGTCCGGCTTGTCGGAACCATAACGAGCCATGGCCTCGGCATGGGTCATGCGCGGGAATGACTCGGGCAGGCGCTCGCCCAACACCTCGGCGAACAGCTCGCGGATCATGCCCTCCATGAGCTGCATGATGCCCTCCTCGTCCAGGAACGAGGTCTCGATATCGACCTGGGTGAATTCGGGCTGGCGGTCGGCGCGCAGGTCCTCGTCGCGGAAACAGCGCACCACCTGGTAGTAGCGGTCGATGCCGCCCATCATCAGCAACTGTTTGAAAAGCTGGGGTGACTGCGGCAGGGCGAAGAACTGGCCCGGATGGGTGCGGCTGGGCACGAGATAATCGCGGGCGCCCTCCGGCGTGGCGCGGGTCAGCATGGGCGTTTCCACGTCCATGAAGCCCTGGCGATCCAGATGGTTGCGCAAGAAGGTCGTCACCCGGGCGCGCAGCTTCAGGTTGGCGAGCATGGCGGGACGGCGCAGGTCGATGTAGCGGTAGCGCAGGCGCACATCCTCGCCGACATCGTCTTCATCCAACTGGAACGGCGGCGTCTGGGCAGAGTTCAGCACCTCAAGGGACTCTGCGACCACTTCCACCGCCCCAGTCGACATGCGGGGATTCTCGGTGCCCGGCGGCCGGCGCCGCACCCGGCCACGGATGCGCAGCACATATTCGCTGCGCACCGTCTCGGCGGCGGCAAACACTTCGGCCGCATCGGGATGGCACACCACCTGCGCCAGGCCTTCCCGGTCGCGCAGGTCGATGAAGATCACCCCCCCATGGTCGCGCCGCCGATGCACCCAGCCGGCCAGCTCCACCTCCTGATCCAGCAGGGTGACATCCAGGGTTCCACAATAATGACTGCGCATATCCAAAATCCGTGCTGCGATCGGCGAGGGCCGCATCGAAAAAACAGCGCGGGCGAACCTGGGCTCAGGTCCGCCGGCACCGGCGGGGTGGGGCCATGTTAGGGAAGGGGCTGGACCCCGACAAGAGGCGTTTCAGTCGCTCGAACTCGTCGGCGTGCTGCTCGCTGGAGCGCTTGGGGTGCTGGCGCTCCCGGAATCGCCGGATGAGGCGCTCGAGGCGCCCGACGAGCTGGCCGATTCGGCGACGTTGCGTTTGTTGCCGCTCTTGAAATCGGTTTCATACCAGCCGCCGCCCTTGAGCCGGAAGCCGGCCGCCGACACCAATCGGTTCAGCGTCGGCTGGCCACAGGCGGGGCAGTCCTTGAGCGGTTCTTCGCTGAGTTTCTGCAGGCTTTCCAGGCGGTGCCCGCAGGCCTGGCACTGGTATTCGTAGATGGGCATGGGATCCTCACAATGCGAAAGGGCTGTTCAGGAACGATCACGCCGGGTTGTGGCTGGGCCGGCCCCGGCGGCCGTCATCCGGATGGGATGACGGCCTGAGTCTGGGGACGGCCCGCACCATTTCAAGGATGCCGGCAAAGCGCCATAGTATATCGCCCCTCACCCGGCGCGGGACTGGAACGCGAGCTGGTCGCCCGCACGGTCCACGACAATGATTTGCCCCGGCAGAAAGCGGCCTTGGAGCAGATCCCGCGCCAGGGTGTTTTCCATGTACTGCTGGATGGCGCGCTTCAGGGGCCGGGCGCCATAAACCGGGTCGTAACCCACCTCCCCGAGCCAGTCCAGCGCGCCCTCGGTCAGCTCCAGGCCGATGTCGCGGGCCGCCAGGCGCTGGCGCAGGATGTCCACCTGCAGGTCGACAATGCGGCGGATGTGCTCGCGGCCCAGCGGGTGGAACACGACCACTTCGTCGATGCGGTTCAGGAACTCGGGCCGGAAGTGCTGGCCCACCACCTCCATCACCGCTGCCTTCATGCGGGCGTAGTTCTCCTCGCCGGCCATCTCCTGGATCATCTGGGAGCCCAGGTTGGAGGTCATCACGATCACGGTGTTGCGGAAATCCACCGTGCGCCCCTGCCCGTCGGTCAGGCG
>WOZT01000263.1 GCA_011620145.1 Gammaproteobacteria bacterium
GCCGGGGATGCCGCGTCGAGGATGTCATGGCCGATCTGACCGATTTCAACCTGCCCCGCCAGAGTCTGCTGGATCTCAAGTCCCGCCTGAACGACCTTCGGGGGTATCTTTGACTACGCTGAAAAAAAGGACCGATTGACCGAAGTCGAGCGGGAGCTGGAGGTCCCGGAGGTCTGGAATGACCCGGAGCGGGCACGCAAGCTGGGACGCGAACGGGCCGATCTGTTCGCGGTGGTGGACGGCCTGGACCGGCTGACAGCCGGCATTGACGATGCGCTGGAGTTGCTGGAGCTGGCGCGCGAGGAACAGGACGAGGCGGCGCTGGAAGGCATCACCCAGGACGAGGCGCGCTATCGCCGCGAGGTGGAGCAATTGGAATTCCGCCGCATGTTCGCGGGCGAGTTGGATAGCGCCAACTGCTTCGTCGACATCCAGGCCGGCTCGGGCGGCACCGAGGCCCAGGACTGGGCGGAAATGTTGCTCCGCATGTATCTGCGCTGGGCGGAAAAGCGCGGTTTCAAGGCCGAGTTGCTGGAAGTCTCGGCCGGGGAAGTGGCCGGCATCAAGAGCGCAACCTTCCGGGTGGAAGCGCCTTACGCCTATGGCTGGCTGCGTACCGAGACGGGCGTGCACCGGCTGGTGCGCAAGTCACCGTTCGACTCGGGCAACCGCCGCCATACCTCATTCTCGGCCGTGTTCGTCTCGCCGGAGGTGGACGATAACATCGAGATCGACATCAATCCGGCTGACCTGCGTACCGATGTCTACCGCGCCAGCGGTGCCGGCGGCCAGCACGTCAACAAGACCGAATCCGCCGTACGCATCACCCACGTGCCGACCGGCGCGGTGGCGGCCTGCCAGACCGAACGCTCCCAGCATCAGAACCGGGATCGGGCCATGGCCATGCTCAAGGCCAAGCTCTATGAGATGGAATTGCAAAAACGCAACGCCGAGAAACAGACGCTGGAGGACAGCAAGTCCGACATCGGCTGGGGTCACCAGATCCGCTCCTACGTGCTGGACCAGTCGCGCATCAAGGATTTGCGCACCGGCGTGGAAATCGCCAATACCCAGGCGGTGCTGGATGGCGATCTCGACCCCTTCATCGAGGCCAGCCTGAAGAGTGGCCTGTAAGGATTGCGGGCGCCTGGCATACAGCGAGGCACGCATCGGTTTTACTCGATTTCTGCGCAGCGGTGCCGGATGGCAGCCGCCGCCACTTCACCCCAGGACGATGCCATGACGCCCGATGATGACCAGCCGGCCCAGCCAAAAACCACAAGCGTCGGCCCCCCAGGAGAAGATACTTCCAGGTTCGGGCCACAGATAGGAATCGCCGACGCCGACGAACATGCCCTCATCGCCCTGCGGCGCGCGAAGCTGGAGCAACTGCGCCAGCAAGGTCGCGCATTTCCCAATGATTTTCGCCGCAACGCGCTGGCCGCGGAACTGCAGGGCCGCTATGGCGCCCTGGACAACGAAGCGCTGGAGGCGAAGCCCGTCGAGGTGAGCGTGGCCGGGCGCATGCTGGCCCAGCGCGTCATGGGCAAGGCCAGCTTTGCCACGCTGCAGGACATGAGCGGGCGTATCCAGCTCTTCGTGCAGCGCGAGGCCATGGGCGAGGCGCTCTACGCGGCGTTCAAGACCTGGGATGTGGGCGACATCGTCGGGGCCACAGGCACGCTGTTCAAGACCCGCACCGGCGAGCTGTCAGTGCGGGTGCGTGAACTGCATTTGCTCACCAAGTCCCTGCGCCCATTGCCGGAGAAATGGCATGGCCTGCAGGACCAGGAGACGCGCTACCGCCAGCGCTATCTGGATCTGATCGCCAATCCCGAGGCCGCGCGGCGCTTCCGCACGCGCAGCCGCATCGTCCAGCACATCCGGCGTTTCTTCGACGAACGCGGCTTCCTGGAAGTGGAAACGCCCATGATGCAGCCGATTCCGGGCGGCGCCACCGCACGGCCCTTCGTCACCCACCACCATGCCCTGGACATGCCGTTGTACCTGCGCATCGCCCCGGAGCTGTATCTCAAGCGCCTGGTGGTGGGCGGCTTCGAGCGGGTCTATGAAATCAACCGCAATTTCCGCAACGAAGGCGTGTCCACCCGGCACAATCCCGAGTTCACCATGCTGGAGTTCTATCAGGCCTACGCCGATTACCGCGACCTGATGGACACGACCGAGGAACTGCTGCGCAGCCTGGCGCAGGACATCACCGGCGGGCTGCAATTCAGCTATCAGGGACTTGCCCTCGATTTTGGCCTGCCCTTCGAGCGCCTCAGCGTCGTCGAGGCGGTCGCGCGTCACAATCCGGAGCTCGACCCCAATCGATTGCGCGAGCGGGATTATCTGGCCACCGTTTGCCGCGCCCAGGGCATCGATGTGAAAGCGGATGCCGGCTGGGGCAAGCTGCTGATCGAACTATTCGAGAAGACGGCCGAGGCGCAGCTCATGCAGCCCACCTTCATCACCGCCTATCCCACCGAAGTCTCGCCCCTGGCCCGCGCCAACGATGCCGATCCCGAAATCACCGACCGCTTCGAGTTTTTCGTGGCCGGCCGCGAGATTGCCAACGGCTTCTCGGAACTGAACGACGCCGAGGATCAGGCGCGCCGCTTCCAGGCCCAGGTCACGCAAAAGGACGCCGGCGACAACGAGGCCATGTTCTTTGATGCCGATTATGTCGTCGCGCTGGAGCATGGATTGCCCCCCACGGCAGGCGAGGGCATCGGCATCGACCG
>WOZT01000222.1 GCA_011620145.1 Gammaproteobacteria bacterium
GTGGCGCCGGGTGAGGAAATGGCGCCGGTGGAGGAGGGGGGCGGTGTCCATCGTTGAGGAAGGGGGGCTGCTGCCCTTCGCCTTTGCCCGTCGGCATGGTCTGGTGGTGGGCGAGCTGAGCGAAAATCAGGCGCTCATCTGGTGTCGACCCGACGCCAATCTGAGTGTGCTGGGCGCCTTGCGGGCGCGGCTCGACCGCCCGCTGCGGCTGGAGGAGATCGATGCCGAGGCCTTCGAGACCGCGCTGAATCGTCTCTATTCCGATGAAGGCGCCGGTGCCGCCGAGGTCATTGACAGTCTCAACCAGGCGGGCGACCTGCATGATCTGGCGCTGGCCCTGCCGGAACCGGCGGACCTGTTGGAACAGGCCGATGACGCGCCCATCATCCGCCTCATCAACGCCATCCTCACCGAGGCCGTGCGCGAGGGGGCCTCGGACATTCATTTCGAACCCTTCGCCAAGGCCATGCGGGTGCGCTTCCGGGTGGATGGGGTGTTGCACGAGGTGCTGCGCCCCAAGGCGGCGTTGGCGCCGCTCTTGGTCTCGCGCATCAAGGTAATGGCGCGGCTCGACATCGCCGAGAAACGCCTGCCCCAGGACGGCCGCATTTCCCTGCGGGTGGCCGGGCGCGCCGTGGACGTGCGTGTGTCGACCCTTCCGTCCGGCCACGGCGAGCGGGTGGTGATGCGGCTGCTGGATCAGCAGGCGGGACGGCTGTCACTGGCCGAGATCGGCTTTGGCGAGCGGGATCGGGAGCGCTTGGTGGAATGGATTGCCGAGCCCCACGGGATCCTGCTGGTGACCGGTCCCACCGGTTCCGGCAAGACCACCACCCTGTATGCCGCCTTGAGCCGGCTCAACGAGGCCAGCCGCAACATCATGACGGTGGAGGATCCCATCGAGTATTTCCTGGAAGGCATCAGCCAGACGGCGGTCAATCCCAAGGTGGAGATGAGTTTTGCCCGCGGATTGCGCGCCATCCTGCGCCAGGACCCCGATGTGGTGATGGTGGGAGAGATTCGCGATCTGGAAACCGCGCGCATCGCGGTGCAGGCCAGCCTGACCGGCCATCTGGTGCTTTCCACGCTGCACACCAACAGCGCCATCGGCGCCGTGACCCGGCTGGTGGACATGGGCATCGAACCCTTCCTGATTGCGTCCACCTTGCTGGCCACCACGGCCCAGCGCCTGGTGCGCCAGCTCTGTCCGGCCTGCAAGCGACCGGCCGCCCCTGATGCGCGTGAGCGTGAGCTGCTGGGCCAGGGCGGCGGGACGGCGCCAGAGGCGATTTACCATCCGGTGGGCTGCGCCGCCTGCCGGCAGACGGGATTCCGGGGGCGCACCGCGATTTACGAACTGATCGGGATCGATGGGCGACTGCGCCGCATGATCCATGACGGTGCCGCCGAGGCCGAGATGGAAGCAGTGGCGCGCCAACAGGCTCCGCCCTTGCGGGAGGCCGGATTGGACAAGGTCCGCGCCGGCGTCACCACCCTGGAGGAGGTCCTGCGGGTCAGCCGGCAGGAATGATCGGACATGGCGGCATTCCAGTTCGAGGCCATTGACGCCCGCGGCGTCCGCCACCGTGGGGTGCAGGAAGGCGACCATCCGCGCCAGGTGCGCGCGCGCTTGCGCGATCAGGGCCTCACCCCGCTGGTGGTGACGCCGGTGAGCGGCGTGGCGGGAGGCGGGCGCCGGGGCGTGCGTGGGATCGGAACCCGCGCCCTGGCCCTGATGACCCGCCAACTCGCCACCTTGCTGCGCGCTGGCGCGCCCTTGGCGGAGGCATTGCACACGGTCGCCGCCCAGACCACCAAGCGGACGCCCCGCAGCGTGCTGCTGGCCCTGCATGGCCAGGTGAGCGAGGGGCTGTCACTGGCGGCGGCGATGCGGCGGTTTGCGCGGGTGTTCCCCGAGGACTATGTCGCCACGGTGGCTGCCGGCGAGCAGACCGGCCACCTCGATGCCGTGCTGGAGCGGCTCGCCGATCACACCGAAAACCGCGACCGGCTGCGGCGCAGCGTGGTGGCGGCGCTGATCTATCCGGCGCTGCTCACGGTGGTGTCGGTGGGCATCGTCATCGCCATGCTGGTGTTCGTGGTGCCCGAGGTGGTGCAGGTCTTCGTGGGAATGAATCGGCCATTGCCCTGGCTGACCCGCGTGCTCATCGCCTTGAGCGCTTTTTTGCGGGACTGGGGCCTCTGGGGGTTGGGGCTGGGGACGCTGGGCTTGATGGCGTTCTTGCGGGCCTTGCGCCGACCGGCCTTCCGCAGCCGCTGGGAACATCTGCTGTTGCGCCTGCCGGTGGTCGGCGATGTACTGGTGGGTACCGATGTGGCCCATTTCACACGCACTTTCGGGCTCTTGGTGAGCAGCGGGGTGCCGGTGATGGAGGCCATGCACATCGCTGCCGCCGTGCTGATCCGGCTGCCGCTGCGCCAGGCGGTATTGGCGGCGGCCGAGCGGGTGCGCGAGGGCAGCGGCGTGTTTGCCAGCCTGCAGCGCACCGGGCGTTTTCCGCCCATGACCCTGCACCTGATCGCCAGCGGCGAGAGCAGCGGGCGGCTGGGGGACATGCTGGAGCGGGCGGCGCAGCAACTGGAACAGGATCAGGAAGCCTGGATCAATACCGCCGTGCGCGTCCTGGAGCCGCTGCTGATCCTGCTCATGGGCGGTGTGGTGCTGGTGATCGTGCTGGCCATCCTGCTGCCGATTTTCGATCTGAATCAACTGATGGCCTAG
>WOZT01000174.1 GCA_011620145.1 Gammaproteobacteria bacterium
GCGGACGACGCCAGGGACATCAACCGCCTGAAGTTCCTCGCCCGCCTGTCCGGCGAGATCGGCAAGCGCGGGGTCATCGACGTGCTGCGCAAGGGCGTGGACCACGGGCCGCTGCACTTCGACCTGTTCTACGGCACGCCCTCGCCGGGCAACGCCAGGGCCGAGAAGCTGCACGCGCAGAACCGCTTCTCGATCACCCGCCAGCTCGCCTACAGCATGGACGAGACGCGCCGGGCGCTGGATCTGTGCCTGTTCATCAACGGCCTGCCGATCGCCACCTTCGAGCTGAAGAACAGCCTTACCAAGCAGACGGTCGAGGACGCCGTGCAGCAATACAAACGCGACCGCGACCCGCGCGAGCGGCTGTTCGAGTTCGGCCGCTGCGTGGTGCACTTCGCGGTGGACGACAGCGAGGTGCGCATGTGCACCGAGCTGCGCGGCAAGGGCTCGTGGTTCCTGCCCTTCAACAAGGGCCACAACGACGGCGCGGGCAACCCGCCCAACCCGCATGGCCTCAAGACCGACTACCTGTGGAAGGAGGTGCTCACGCCGGCGGGGCTGACCGACATCCTCGAAAACTACGCGCAGATCGTCGAGGAGAAGGACCCGCGCACCGGCCGCAAGAAGCGCCGGCAGGTGTGGCCGCGCTACCACCAGTTGAGCCTGGTGCGCCAGGCGCTGGCCGATGTGCGCGCGCACGGCGCGGGCAAACGCTACCTGATCCAGCACTCGGCGGGCAGCGGCAAGTCGAACTCCATCGCCTGGCTGGCGCACCAGCTGATCGGCCTCAAGCGCGGCGGCGATGCCGCGCACGGCGAGGTCTTCGACTCGGTGATCGTGGTGACCGACCGGCGCATCCTCGACAGCCAGATCCAGGCGACCATCAAGCAGTTCATGCAGGTGGGCGCGACCGTGGGCCACGCCGAGCGCTCCGGCGACCTGCGCCGGTTCATCCAGGAGGGGAAGAAGATCATCGTCTCGACGGTGCAGAAGTTCCCGTTCATCCTCGACGAGATCGCGCTGGATGCCGGCAGGACCTTCGCCATCGTCATCGACGAGGCGCACTCCAGCCAGGGCGGCAAGACCTCGGCGGCGATGAGCCAGGCGCTCGGCGCGGCGGGTCAGGAAGGCGCGGGGGACGAAGACGCCGGACCCGACCCCGAGGACACGGTGAACGCCGCGCTGGAGCAGCGCATGGCGGCGCGCAAGATGCTGACCAACGCCAGCTACTTCGCCTTCACCGCCACGCCCAAGAACAAGACGCTGGAGATGTTCGGCGAGCCGCTGCCGCCGGACGCCGAGGGCAAGGTCAAGCACCGGCCCTTCCACAGTTACACCATGAAGCAGGCGATCGAGGAGGGCTTCATCCTCGACGTGCTCAAGGCCTACACGCCGGTGGACAGCTACTACAGGCTGGTCAAGAAGACCGAGGACGACCCGGAGTTCGACACCAGGAAGGCGAAGAAGAAGCTGCGCCGCTACGTGGAGAGCCACGACCACGCGATCCGGCTCAAGGCCGAGATCATGGTGGACCACTTCCACGAGCAGGTGCTGGCCACGGGCAAGATCGGCGGCCAGGCCCGCGCGATGGTGGTCACCAGCGGCATCGAGCGGGCGATCCAGTATTTCCACGCCTTCAAGGCGTACCTGGCGGAGCGCAAGAGCCCGTACCAGGCCATCGTCGCCTTCTCCGGCGAACACGACTTTTCTCATGGCAACGGGGGCGGCGCGAAGGTGAGCGAGGCCTCGCTCAACGGCTTCCCGAGCAACGACATCGCCGGCAAGATCCAGACCGACCCGTACCGCTTCCTGATCTGCGCCGACAAGTTCCAGACCGGCTACGACGAGCCGCTGCTGCACACGATGTACGTGGACAAGCCGCTGGCGGGCATCAAGGCGGTGCAGACGCTGTCGCGCCTGAATCGCGCGCACCCGCAGAAGCACGACTGCTTCGTGCTCGACTTCCAGAACAACAGCGAGGCGATCACCTTCGCCTTCCAGGACTACTACCGCACCACGCTGCTCGCCGACGAGACCGATCCCAACAAGCTGCACGACCTCAAGCGGGCGCTCGATGCGGCGCAGGTGTACTCGCCGGAGCAGGTGCGCGAGGTGGTGGGGCTGTTTCTCGGCGGCGCGGATCGCGACCGGCTCGACCCCATCCTCGATGCCTGCGTGGCGGTCTACGTGGAGCGGCTCGACGAGGACGGCCAGGTGGATTTCAAGGGCAAGGCCAAGGTGTTCTGCCGCACCTATGCCTTCCTGTCGTCGGTGATCCCGTACAGCAACGCCGAGTGGGAGAGGCTGTCGATCTTCCTCGACCTGCTCACGCCCAAGCTGCCGGCGCCCAAGGAGGAAGACCTGGCCAAGGGCATCCTCGAAGCCATCGACATGGACAGCTACCGCGTCGAGAAGAAGGCGGCCATGAAGATCGCGCTGGCGGACGACGATGCCCAGATCGAGCCGGTGCCGACCGACGCCGGCGGGCGCAAGGGCGAGCCCGAGCTGGACCGGCTGAGCAACATCCTGAAGACTTTCAACGAGCAGTTCGGCACCCTGTTCACCGACACCGATCGGGTGGCCAAACGCATCCGCGAAGACATCGCGCCGAAGGTCGCCGCCGACGCGGCCTACCAGAATGCGAAGCAGAACACCCCGCACACCGCGCGCATGGCGCACGACCAGGCGCTGCATAAGGCGATGCAGATCCTGCTCAAGGACGACACACAGGT
>WOZT01000274.1 GCA_011620145.1 Gammaproteobacteria bacterium
TCGCGCAGCGTGGATTGGGTGGAGGGCAGGGTTTCCACCAGGAAAGTCTGGCCGGCGCTCTCGGCCAGTGTGCCAAGCGTATTGAGCTGGGCCGTGACCTGGCGCACCTGGGTCACGGTTTGCTCCAGTTCCTTGGCAATCTGTTCGACACGGGCCATGGTCTTGCCGCCATCCTCTCCCATCTTGGGCAAGGCATTGATCAGCGGTTCCAGCCGCTCTGTGAATTCAGCCGTTTTGCGACTGGTGATTTCCACATTGGCCATGATCTGGCGCAGATTGGCCTGATTTTCCGGGCCCAGGGCTTCGCGTAACTGACCCACCAGTCCCTTGAACTGTTCCAGCATGGCTTGACCCGCGTCGCCAAGGGACTCGAACAAGGAGGGTCGCATGGAAATGCGCGCGAGTTGCTCGGGGCTGGTTTGCACGCGCTCTGCGCCCGGTGGACCATCATCCGCCAGCTCTATCTGGGCCAGGCCGGTAATGCCCATGTAACGCAGCGTGGCATAGGTGTTGGCGGTGATGGGAATTTCCGGCTTGATTTCTATGCGGATGTTGATGTCGCGGCTGCCATCCTGGGCAAACTCAACGGAGGTGACCTGGCCGATCTCAACCCCGCGATAGCGCACGGTGGAATAGGGCACCAGGCCGGAAATTGCGCCCTGGGTCACGATCAGATAGGGCGTGCGGGCCTGCCTGGAATCATTCAGCCACAACGAGGCCAGCGCAGCCGCGACTCCCAGACCGATGACAAACAGCCCGGTTAGCAGGGCGTAGGCTCGATTTTCCATGGCGCTTTACTGCCTTTTGTTGATGATGCGGCCACCGCGGTGGCCATGGAAATAGGACTGGATGAAGGGATGATCACAGGCGACCACCTCATCCAGCGTGCCGATGGCAATGAGTTTGCGATCGGCCAGGACGGCAATGCGGTCACACAGGTCCACCAGGGTGTCCAGATCGTGCGTCACCAGGGCGACGGTCAGTCCCAGTGCGCTGCGCAATTCGGCGATCAGGTCAACAAACAACTCGCTTGCGACCGGGTCCAGGCCGGATGTCGGCTCATCCAGCAGCAGCAGCTCCGGGTCCAGTGCCAGCGCGCGGGCCAGTCCCACGCGCTTGATCATGCCGCCGGACAGCTCGGCCGGATAGCGATTGGCGTCTTCAGGCTTGAGACCCACCATGGCGAGCTTGAGCCGAATCAATTCCCGAATGAGGGGTTCATCGAGGACGCGCAGTTCGCGCAGTGGCAGGGCGATATTGTCGGCCACGTTAAGTGCGGTGAACAGCGCGCCCTGCTGGAACAGGACGCCCCAGCGCTGGCGAAGCGCCGCGTGGCGCCGCCCCCTGGCATCACGCAGGGATTCCCCAAAAGCCCGCACCTCCCCGCTACTCGGACGCTGCAGTCCGATCATCTCCCGCAACAGTGTGGTTTTGCCGGAGCCTGAGCCGCCCACCAATCCCAGCACCTCACCCCGGCGCAGTTCCAGATCGATTCCCTCGTGCACCACATGGCGTCCAAAACGGGTCACGATGCCCCGCATCTCGATCACGGGGGTCGCCGCCGTGCTCATTCGAACCAACCCACATCCCGCAGCGTGACGGCAAAAATTGCGTCAGCGAGGATAACGAGCGTAATGGCCGTCACCACGGCGTTGGTGGTTTCCTGTCCCAGGCTCTCGGTATTGGGCTTGATGCGCAGGCCGAAATGACAGGACACCAGTCCGATCACCAGCCCGAAGACGATCGATTTGAGCAAGGCGATCCAGTAAGTCACGATTGGGATGGCTGCGGGCAGATCATTCAGGAATTGTCCGAAGGTGATGTTCAGCTCGCTTTTGGCCACCAGCATGCCGCCGAAGATGCCGGCCGCCATGGTCCAGAAGGCCAGCAGAGGCATGGCGAGTCCCAGCGCGATCACCTTGGGGAGCAAGACGCGTTTGAAGGGCGAGATGCCCATGGTCGCCAGGGCATCGATTTCCTGGGTGAGCCGCATGACGCCGAGTTCCGCCGTCATGGCCGAACCGGAACGGCCGGCAATGAGGATGGCAGCCAGCAGTGGGCCAAGTTCGCGCGTCACCGCAAGGCCCATGAGGTTGACGATGAAGCGCTCCCCCCCCAGCAAGCGCAGTTGCAGCGCTGAGAGATAGCTCATCACGATGCCAATCAACAGCCCCACCAGGCCCGTGATCAGGAGCGCCCGACCGCCTGCCTTGTGGATGTTGGCGGAAATCTCCCGCAACGGAATCCGGCTTGGCCGGGACGGAAGGCTCAGCGTGTCCAGCGTCAACTGGCCCACCAGGCCCACCATTTCCCACAGGTGTTGCAGACCGTTCAGGACTTGGCCGCCGAGCTGGACGATCGGCCTCAGTGGGTCACGGGCGACAGGCTTCAGCCTTGCTGGCAGTTGCTCCAGGCGCTGGAACAGAGGTTCGTGCTCGGGGCGCAACGTGAGGTGAGTGGGTCGGCGTTGACCCCATTGTTTCCACAGCAGCAGCGCGCCGGTGCTGTCCAGTCCTTCCACAGATTCCAGATTCCACCGGGCGTCGGGATTTTTACCATAACGCGCCAGTTGCTTGCGCAGGGCGGCCAGCGATCCCGACAGGTGGCGCAGCAGCCAGGGGCCGGAAAGCGCAATGCGCTGCGTTGTTCCATCTTGCTCAAGGCTGAGGTGCGGGAGGTCATTCGGCATGAGGCGACTTTACTACGAGCGGGATTGGATTGCCGAACAGCG
>WOZT01000191.1 GCA_011620145.1 Gammaproteobacteria bacterium
TCGTCCCAGGCGAACAAGTCCAGCAGCCGCGGGGCATCCAGCGCGTGGCGGGGCGCAAAATCCGCCTCTGCCGACAAACGGGCGTAGCGGTTCCACGGACAGACCAGTTGGCAGTCATCGCAGCCGTAGATGCGGTTGCCCATGAGGGGTCGCAGGGCCTCGGGAATGGCGCCCTTGTGCTCGATGGTGAGGTAGCTGATGCACAGCCGCGCGTCGAGGCGATAGGGCGCGACGATGGCCTGGGTGGGGCAGATGTCGATGCAGGCCCGGCAACTGCCGCAATGGGCGGCGACCGGTTGGTCCGCCGGTAGCGGCAGGTCGGTGAGGATTTCGCCGAGGAAAAACCACGACCCCGCCTGCCGGTCCAGCAGATTGGTGTGCTTGCCGATCCAGCCCAGCCCCGCCTGGCGGGCGAGGGCCTTTTCCAGCACTGGCGCGCTGTCGGTGAACACGCGGTAGCCGTGGGGGCCAACAGCGTCAGCGATGCGCCGGGCAAGTTGCTCCAGGCGCTTGCGCAGGACCTTGTGATAATCCCGTCCCAGGGCGTAGCGGGCGACATAGCCCAGCTCCGCCTGGTTGAGCACATGGTCGGGGTATTCGGCCATCGGGCGATAATCCATGCGCACGCAGATGGCCCGAATGGCGCCCGGCACCAGGCGCTCGGGATGGCGCCGCAGATCGGTATTGCGGGCCATATAGTCCATTTCGCCATGGAACCCTGCCGCCAGCCACGCGTCCAGTTGGTCGGCGTCGGTATCCACCGCCAGCGTGCTGACGCCCACCTGCTGGAAACCCAACGCCCGGCCCCAGTCCTTGACCTGTTGCGCCAGGGCGCTGAAGTCAGCGGCGACCATTGAATCGGGGGATGCATTGGCGGGGGCGCTCATGCTTCGTATTCTAGCCCTGCCATCCACGGCATTCCCAAAAGGACACTCGCCTATGGACGCCGTTGTCGCCGGAACGGACCTTGTCCCGCTGTCTGCTTACCGCGCTGCCGAGATGCGCGTGCTGGACGGGCGGCTGATGGCGCGCGAGGGCATCGACGGTTATGCGCTGATGCGCCGCGCCGGCCGGGCGGCTTTTTTTCGGTTACGGCGGCTTTGGCCGCAGGCGCGGCGCATTGGCGTGGTGTGCGGGCCTGGGAACAATGGCGGGGATGGCTATGTCATCGCCAGCCTGGCGCGGGCCTGGGGCATGTCGGTGCAGGTTTGGGGGCTGGCGCCGGTCTCCGAGCTGCAGGGCGATGCCCGGCGCGCGGCGGCGGATTTCGTGGCCGAGGGCGGGCAGGTGCTGCCGCTGGAACCTGCGGCCCTACAGGCTGCTGAGGTTGAAGTCTGGGTCGATGCCCTGTTCGGCACCGGGCTCGTTCGCTCGCTGACGGGCGCGGCGCAGCAGGCCATCGCCGTTCTCAACGCCCATCCCGCACCAGTGCTGGCGGTGGATGTGCCCTCGGGACTTTCCGCCGATACCGGCGCGGTGCTGGGGGCAGCAATGCATGCGGCGGCGACGGTGAGCTTCATTGCCGCCAAGCCGGGCCTCTACACCGGCGCAGGACCCGATTGCTGTGGGGAGGTGACGCTGGACCGGCTGGGCGCGCCGGTCGCTCTGGGCGGGGATTTGGCGGCTGCCTGCGCCCTTTGGCCCGCTACGGCGCCGCTCGGGGCGCTCCTGCCGCCCCGTTCGCCCGTGGCCCACAAGGGGCATTTTGGGCATGTGCTGGTGGTGGGCGGCGGCGCGGGCATGCCGGGTGCGGCGCGCATGGCGGCCGAGGCGGCTTTGCGGGTCGGCGCCGGGCTCGTGAGCGTGGCCACCGCGCCGGCGCATGCGGCCACCCTGGGGATTGGCCGGCCCGAGCTGATGGTCGCGTCCGCCGACTCGGGCGCCGATCTGGCCCCGCTGCTGGCTCGCAGCACGGTGCGGGCGCTGGGGCCGGGATTGGGGCGTGGCGCGTGGGCGCAGCGGATCTTTGCGGCGACGCTGGTGGCACCGGGGCCGCTGGTGCTTGATGCGGATGGACTCAATATATTGGCCGAGGCGCCCTGCCGCCGCGCCGACTGGATCCTGACGCCCCATCCGGCGGAGGCCGGACGGCTGCTGGGCTGCACCACCGCCGAGATCCAGGCCGACCGGCTGGCTGCGGCGCGGGCGCTGGTGACCCGTTATGGCGGGGTGGTGGTGCTCAAGGGCGCGGGCACGCTGGTGGATGATGGCCGGGAGGTCGCCTTGTGCGCCGGGGCCAATCCGGGTCTCGCCAGTGGCGGCATGGGGGATGTGCTGACGGGCCTCATCGCGGGGCTGCTGGCCCAGGGCCTCACGCCCTTCGCGGCGGCGCGCGCGGGGGTGCGGCTGCATTTGCGCGCGGGCACCCTGGCGGCGCGCGCGATGGGGGTTCCCGGCATGCTGGCGAGCGATGTGATCGCCCAGATCGCTCCGGCTCTGGCTGAATCGGGGCGGGCGGCATGAAGGCGATCTGGCAACTGGATCTGCCCGATGTGGCGGCGACCGAGACCTTCGCGCAATCGTTCGCGCACTACGCGCAACCGCCGCTGGTGGTCCTCCTGTCCGGCGATCTGGGGGCGGGCAAGACCACTTGGGTGCGGGCCGTGTTGCGCGCCTGGGGCTGGGCCGGGACGGTGCGCAGTCCCACCTATACCTTGCTGGAAACCTATGACGCCACAGCGATCGGGCCGGTGCATCACCTGGATTTGTACCGGCTCAGGACGCC
>WOZT01000053.1 GCA_011620145.1 Gammaproteobacteria bacterium
TCCTGGATGGCCACCGGCGTGCCCAGGCGTTCGGAAAGATCCTGCTCCAACCGCGCCAAGTCGGGATCGGGCGTCTTGTCGGGGCCAGCCGGCTGCTGCATGCGCCGCACCAGGGCCTCGGTCTGACGCACCGTCAAGCCCCGCCGCACCACCAAAGCCGCCGCCTCGCACTGCTCGCCCCCCTTCAGGCCCAGCAAGGCGCGCCCATGCCCCATCTCCAGGCTTCCCTGTTCCAGCAGCGTTTTGACCGGCGGCTCCAGTTCATTGAGGCGCAACAAATTGGTGACCGCGACCCGGGAACGGCCCACGGTAGCCGCAATCTGTTCGTGAGTCAGGGCAAATTCGCGCTGCAAGCGCGCCAGGGCGCCGGCTTCCTCCATGGTGTTGAGGTCTTCGCGCTGGATGTTCTCGATCAGCGCGATGGCCATGGCCGCCTGGTCGGGGACCTGCCGCACCAGACAGGGCACTTCCCGCAGTCCGGCCATCTGGGCCGCCCGCCAGCGCCGCTCTCCCGCGATGATCTCGTAATCGCCTTCCCAGGGGCGCACCACGATGGGCTGCACCACGCCTTGGGTGCGAATGGATTCGGCCAGTTCGGCCAAGGCTTCCGGGTCCATCCGCAACCGTGGCTGGTAGCGCCCGCGCCGCAGCCGCTCGACCGGCAGTTGCGCCAGCGATTCCCCCGGCGTGGGGGGACCAGCCATCGCCACCCCGCCCAGCAAGGCATCCAGGCCCCGCCCCAAACCTCGCTTTCGGTTCATCGCGACAAAATCCCCGCAGTCGTGTGAGCCGCCGCCAAATCACTGCGCCCATGGCGGCGCAGCATTTCCCCGGCCAGCGCCAGATAGGCGGCGCTGCCCTGCGCGCTGCGATCGAGCAGCACACAGGGCAGACCGTAGCTGGGCGCCTCGGCCAGCCGCACGTTGCGCGGCACGATGGAGCGATAGACCTTGTCACCGAAATGCCGCAGCAATTGCTCGGATACATCCCGCGCCAGCCGATTGCGTGGATCAAACATCGTGCGTAGCAGGCCTTCGATTTCCAGCCCGGGATTCGCCTCGCGGCGCACCCCTTCCACGCTTCCGAGCAGGGCTTTCAACCCCTCCAGGGCGTAATACTCGCATTGCATGGGAATCAGCACCCCCTGGGCGGCGACCAGCGCATTGAGCGTCAACACATTGAGCGCAGGCGGGCAGTCGATCAGCACATAGTCGAACGAGGCCGTAGCGCCTGCCAGTGCCTCGGCCAGCGCGCGCTCGCGGCCCTCCCGTTGCAGCAAGTTCACCTCGGCCACGGTCAGATCCCCGGTGGCCGGCAGCACCTGAAAACCCGCCTTGTCGGCGCTTTGCAGCGCCTGATCCAGGGAGCACTCCCCCATCAGCACCTCGCAGGTGGTGGCCTGCCCCTCGCTCACCGCAAGGCCGCAACCCACCGTGGCGTTGCCCTGGGGATCCAGATCCACCAGCAGCACGCGGCGCCGGGCCAGCGCCAGCGCCGCCGCCAGATTGACGCTGGTGGTGGTCTTGCCCACCCCCCCTTTCTGGTTGGCGATCGCGATTATGCGGCCCACGCCCGCTCCCCCGTTGTGCTTCGATTCAATCCGATTCCCCGTCCATCAGACGCAGACACACCAGATGCCGCGCCGCATCCAGCCCTGGAACGACCACCGGCAGCACCGCCTGGACTGCAAAATCCGCCGGCACCCCGGCCAGTTCGGCCGTCACATCGGGCCCTTTCATCGCCACCAGCCACACCCCAGGCGCGCCCAACTGCCGCGCATAGCCGCACAGGGTGGCCAGATCGGCCACCGCCCGCGCGACCACGGTATCAGGTGGCGGGGTCAATTGAACCGACTCGGCCCGGCCCTGCACCACCGTCACCCGGGACAAGCCAAGCTGGCTGATGGCGTGGCGCATGAAGCGCACCTTCTTGCCGTTGCTCTCCACCAGCATGAAATGCCGGCCCGGATCGGCGATGGCCAGCGGGATGCCCGGCAACCCGGCCCCGCTCCCCAAGTCCACAATCCGCTCCCCGCGCAGCTGGGGCAATACCGTCAGGCTGTCCAGCAGATGGCGCCGGACCATGTCCAGCGGATCACGGATCGCCGTCAGATTATAGGCGCGGTTCCACTCCGCCAGGATGCGCAGGAACGCCAGCAACTGCTCGCGGGCCTGCGGCGGCAGGTCGAGACCGAGCGCCTGCAGTCCTTCCGCCAGTGCGTGCGCCGGATTCCCGTCCGTCATGCCCCCTCTTCCGCAATCAGTGGCGACAACTGCGCCCAGTGCGCCGGAAACGCCTGGCGGATTGCCGCGGCGCTGGCCATTTCCCGATCCGCCGCATCGAAACCCGGCGCAACCGCTTCGCTGATCAGCCCATAGGCGCCTGACTCCAGCACGCTCGCCTTCCACACGCCCCCCGGCACCCTCAATTGCAACACCTGTCCCTGTAATGGATCCGGCCCCAGCCGCTGCCGTTCCAGTCGGCCGTCCGGGAACAGCAGCCAATAGGTGAGCGGCGCGCCGGCATGGAAAAAGTGCAGGATGTCCGAGCGATTGCGGTGCAGCCGCCCGAGCGGCGCATCTGCCGTGAGCAGGTAATAAATGGACGTCATCAGCGGCCGCTTCGCGCCCCCTTCCCCGGTGACCGTGCGGGCGCACGCATAGGTGCGGCGAAAATAGCCGCCCTCCGGATGGGGCGTGAGGCCCAGTTGATCGATCCAGTCCG
>WOZT01000247.1 GCA_011620145.1 Gammaproteobacteria bacterium
ACGGCATCGTGCCGGCCCTGCTGGCGGCCGAGATCACCGCCCGCATGGGTCGCGACCCCGGCGAAATCTACCGCGAGCTTACGCGCGAGCTCGGCGAGCCGGTTTATGATCGGGTCGAGGCGCCCGCGACCCCGGCGCAAAAGAAAATGCTGGCGCAGCTGTCGCCGCAACAGATACGGTCGGCAGAACTGGCTGGCGAAAAGATCCAGAGCATCCTCACCCAGGCGCCCGGCAACGGCGCACCCATTGGTGGCCTGAAAGTAGCGACGCAGAGCGGCTGGTTTGCGGCGCGTCCGTCCGGTACCGAAGACATCTACAAGATTTATGCGGAGAGCTTCCGCGGCGCGGATCATCTGCGCCGCATTCAGGAAGAGGCACAGACCATCGTGAGCGCTGCGCTGGCAGCATCCGCCCCGCCACCGCGAAATCCACCCCGAAAACACGCCAAGGAGATCCCATGAGCAGCCCGACCCGGGTCAGCCACCCCTTATATGGTCTGCTCCCCACGGACATCGAGGGGTTCGACCTGCTGGCCGAACTGGCGCTGGATATGCGCTCGTCATGGAATCACGCCACCGACAAGGTGTGGCGCAAGCTGGATCCGGTGCTGTGGGAACTCACGCATAACCCCTGGGGCCTGCTGCAGACGGTCTCCCGCGATCGCATCGAGCAGGTATTGGCCGATCCGGATTTCCGCCAGAACGTCGATGCGCTGGTGCAAACCCGGCGCGACGCCGCGGACGTTCCCGCCTGGTTTCAGCAAACCTATCCGCAAGCGTCGCTCGGCTGCGTTGCCTACTTCAGCATGGAGTTCATGTTGAGCGAGGCCTTGCCGATCTATTCGGGCGGTCTCGGCAACGTGGCCGGCGATCAACTCAAGGCGGCGAGCGATCTGGGCGTGCCCGTGATCGGCGTGGGACTGCTGTACAGCCAAGGCTACTTTCGCCAGATGATCGACCAGGACGGGGCGCAGCAGGCGCTGTTTCCCTACAACGATCCCGGACAGCTGCCGATCACGCCGCTGCGCAAGGAAAACGGCGAATGGTTGCGCCTGCAGATCGCGCTGCCCGGTTATTCGGTCTGGCTGCGCGCCTGGCAGGTCCAGGTCGGCCGGGTGAAGCTGTACCTGCTTGACAGCAATGATGCCGCGAACCTGCCCGTGCACCGGGGCATCACCAGCGAGCTGTATGGCGGCGGGCCGCAGTTGCGCCTGGAGCAGGAGTTGCTGCTCGGGATCGGCGGCTGGCGCCTGCTGACCGCGCTGGGTATCCAGCCGCAAGTCTGTCATCTGAA
Source organism: Gammaproteobacteria bacterium (assembly GCA_011620145.1). Classification (GTDB taxonomy): domain Bacteria; phylum Pseudomonadota; class Gammaproteobacteria; order UBA5335; family UBA5335; genus Macondimonas. The sequence goes on from WOZT01000247.1 coordinate 1,294, forward strand.
TGAAGGGCATGCGGCCTTTGCGGTGCTGGCACGCGCCCATGATTTCATGCAGGCCTCCGGGCAGTCGTTCGAGGTCGCGCTCGCCGTCACCCGTGCCGGCAACCTGTTCACCACCCACACCGCCGTGGCCGCGGGCTTCGACTGTTTCGCGCCGGCCCTCATCGAGCAATACCTCGGGGATCATGCCGAGCAGGCGCTGGGCATTTCACGCCACGATCTGCTGGCCCTGGGTCGCCGCAACCCGAACGACGCATCGGAACCGTTCAACATGGCCTATCTGGCGATCCGTGGCAGCGGCGCGGTCAATGGCGTGAGCCGCCTGCATGGAAGGGTGAGCCGGCATCTGTTCGAGCCGCTGTTTCCCCGCTGGCCGACGGCAGAGGTCCCGGTCGGACAGGTGACCAACGGCATCCATGTGCCGACCTGGGACTCGGCGTCGGCGGATCAGCTGTGGACGGAAGCCTGCGGAAAGGACCGCTGGCTGGGAATGACGGAGACGCTGGAGCAGGACCTGCGCCGCGTCTCCGCTGCCCGACTCTGGCAGTTCCGCACCGACACCACCCAAGCTCTCGTCGACTACGCGCGTGAACGATTGTCCCGGCAACTGGCTGCCACCGGCGCGTCGCCCGAGGCAGTCGAGGCGGCCAGGCATCTGTTCAACCCGGACAGCCTGACTCTGGGCTTTGCGCGCCGCTTCGCAAGCTACAAGCGGCCGAACCTGCTGCTGCATGACCCCGAGCGGCTGCTGCGCCTGTTGAGCGATCCGCAGCGCCCCGTGCAGCTGATCATGGCCGGCAAGGCCCATCCGGCGGATGCGGCAGGTCAGGCTCTGATCCGGCAATGGACGCAGTTCGTGCGGCGCCCCGAGGTGCGTTCCCACGCGATTTTCCTCAGCGACTACGACATGCATCTGACCGAGCACCTGGTGGAGGGCGTGGATGTGTGGCTCAACACCCCGCGCCGGCCCTGGGAAGCCTGCGGCACCAGCGGCATGAAGGTACTCGTCAACGGCGGTCTGAATTTGTCGGAACTGGACGGCTGGTGGGCCGAAGCCTATACGCCGGAAGTGGGCTGGGCCTTGGGCGATGGTCAGGAACATGATGAGGATCCAGCCTGGGACGCGATCGAAGCGAATGCCCTCTACGACTTGCTCGAACGCGAGGTGATCCCCGAGTTCTATACCCGCGATGAGCTCGGTATCCCCCAGGCCTGGGTAGCGCGGATGCGGGAAAGCATGGCCAGCCTGACGCCGCGCTTTTCCAGCACCCGCGCGGTGCGCGAATACACCGAGCAGTACTACCTCCCGGCGGCCACGGCCTACCGGGAGCGGGCCGCCGACAAGGGTGCAGGCGGTGCGGCCACGGTCGCGTGGCAGCGCGCACTGAATGAAAAATGGACAGCGCTGCGTTTTGGCGAAGCGAAGGTACAGAC
>WOZT01000186.1 GCA_011620145.1 Gammaproteobacteria bacterium
GATGTTCTTTTTCGATACCATCCGCGACATCCGGAATTCAAGGCGCACTGGTGACGGATTCCAGGCGGGTTCCCGCCAAACGGCGCCAGCATAACAACTCTCAGCCATTGCGGAGAAATGCCCCATGCCCGCCTTGCCCGGCGCGAGCGATCCCGAACTGTGGCGTTGGGTCTGCCAGCAGACCGCCGAGCCCCCTCTGCGTTGGCAGCCCATCGCCGGCGACGCCAGCCTGCGCCGCTATCATCGGCTGCACTGGGCGGACCACTCGCGGGTGCTCATGGATGCCCGCGCGGAGCCGGCGAGCTGCGCCCCCTTCGCCCAAGTGGCCGGATTGTTGCGCGCGGCCGGCGTGAACGCGCCGGCCATACTCGCCTGGGACGCGTCGCGGGGGTGGATGCTGCTCGAGGATCTGGGCGAACGCGCCTATCTCGATGCGCTGCAAACCGAACCTGCCGAACCCTTGATCCGCTCTGCGCTGGAAGCGCTGATCCGCTGGCAGGGCAGCAGCCGGCCGGATGTGCTGCCGCCCTATGATCGCGCCCGCCTCGCCGCCGAACTGGCCCTGTTTCCCGACTGGTATGTGGACCGTCACCTGGGCCAGCCTTTCACGACAGATCAGCGGCGCACCTGGGACGCGGTTGCAGCGGGCCTGATCGATGCCGCCCTGTCCCAATCGCGGGTCTTCGTGCATCGGGATTTCATGGCGCGCAACCTGCTGGTGAGCACGCCCAACCCCGGCGTGATCGATTTCCAGGACGCCCTGGAAGGGCCGGTGACCTACGACGTGGCCTCCCTGTTGCGGGACGCCTTCATCAGCTGGCCGGAAACGCAGACTCAGGAGTGGGCGCTCTTCTACTGGGAGCAGGCGCGGCGCGCAGGGATCGCGGTACCCGCCCAGGCCGCGGATTTCCTGCGCGACCTGGACTGGATGGGCGCGCAGCGCCACTTGAAGGTGCTGGGCATCTTCGCCCGCCTGAGCCATCGCGACGGCAAGCCCCGCTATCTGGAGCAGGCGCCTCGGTTTCTGGCCTACCTGGACGCGGCGATCCGTCGCCAGCCGGCGCTGGCGCCGCTGGGCGAGCTGTTGGACGCCCTGCATCGACCCCGTACCGACCCATGAAGCTGATGATACTCGCCGCCGGCCGCGGCACCCGCATGCGCCCACTGACCGACCAGCTTCCCAAGCCCCTGTTGCCGGTGGCGGGTCAGCCGTTGTTGTTCCATCACCTGATGCGTGCGGCCCGGGCAGGCTTCCACGACGTGGTCATCAATCTGGCCTATCGGGGCGCGGCCATTCGCGCTGCGGTGGGCGATGGCCAGGCGTTCGGCCTCACGGTGCGCTATTCCGATGAGGGGGAACACGCATTGGAAACCGGCGGCGGCATCGCCCGCGCCCTGCCCCTGCTGGGGCCTGAGCCCTTCATCGTGCTCAATGGGGATGTGTGGACGGACTACGCCCTGGAACGACTGGCGCTGCCCGAGGGCGACCTGGCTCAGCTGATCCTGGTGGACAATCCGGCCCATCATGTGCGCGGGGATTTCCATCTCGACGCCGCAGGCCGGGTCCATCCGCACGGCGCGCCGCTGCTCACCTTCGCGGGTCTCGGGGTCTATCACCCGGCCCTGTTCGCCGGCGCGCCGGACGGCGCCTTTCCCCTGGCCCCCTTGCTGCGCAACGCCATGGACGCGGGACGGGTGAGCGGTGCGCACCACCGCGGGCTGTGGGTGGACGTGGGGACGCCCGAACGGCTCACGGCGCTGGAGCATCTGCTCGCGGATCAAAAATCCCGTTGAGCAGCACCCCTAATCGCCAACCGGCCTTGCGCAACTGGGTCTCGATCACCGGCCGGTCGAGGGCGATTTCGGTTTCATCGATCACCCCATCGGCGGCCTGGGGATAAACCCAGTCCTCGGTCAGGCGAAAGCTTTCCAGCGCCCACGCCCCAGTCTCCCCGCCCGACCACTGGCGGCGCTCCCGCATCCCGATACCGCGCGCCAGACGCGGCCCTTCGCGCCGCCAATCCCGCGCCCATCCTTCCAGCAGCAGATCGTCCCAGACCCGATGCAGGCTGACGGGCTCCGGGTGAGCGCCATAGCGCACCATGCGCTGCGTGCCGCCCCGATCATCGGCATACGCGACATGCAGCGGTTGGTGGATGTCGCCCACGAAATGCCCCAGCAACTTGAGCGCCTCCAGCCGCCGAGGCACCGATTGCGCGGAATCGGCCAGGTCCGCGCGGGCCTCATCAATGGCGCGCACCACGCAGCCCGCTCGCGGGCAATCACGGTCACGGTAACGATCCGTGCCGGGAGAGAGGTTCAGGTAATGCCAGGGCTTGAGGTCATCGTAGCGACGCTCGCCACGGATGCGGTCGGCCCAGGTGCAACTGTCGGCGAAGCGGTGTGATCCGCGCTCGGCGCGCAGCAGCGCCTGGACTTCGCGGCGCGTGGTGGGGGTGAACTGTTGCCAGGCGATTTCGCAGATCAGTCGATGACCCTCGCCTCCCCAGCCCCAGGCCGGCGCGGCAGTGCTCAAGCCCAACACCAGCCAGGCCAAAACCCAGGGGGTGCGACAATTTGCCGCACGCGGAAGGGCGCGCCGATTGATTACCATGGCGCGTTTGAAGGCATTGTGGAGATTCATCAATGCAATACGATCGCGGTCGACATGGCCGCCATTGAATCGACGCAGCCA
>WOZT01000158.1 GCA_011620145.1 Gammaproteobacteria bacterium
TCTTCGCGCAGGCTGGCGAAATCGGACACTTGGGGTTTGCGCAGCCACAGTTCCAGCGCGACGGCCACCATGCCCGCGCCGATCAGGGGATGCAGCGTGGTGATGGGCGCGGCCAGGAAAGATCCCAGGATCGTGAGCGGATGGGCCAGGGCAAGCGTGGCGCCCACGGCAGCCAGCCCGCCGGTGATGACAATCCAGCCCAGGACCAATTGCCAACCCAGCTCGGGGCCACGGATAAAACCGACGACGAATCCACCCAGGATCAGGACCATCAGCACCCAGGGGACGCTCTTGCCCCAGCGGCTGGGCGGCGGCGTCGAAGTCAGATCGCTCAGGGCGGCTTCAGGGGAAACCGGCGCGGGGGCCTCAATATATCGGGCCAGGCCGTCCAGATGGCCGGCACCCACCACGGCCAGGATGCGCCGTTCGGGGTGGCGGGCGCTTTCCGCCTGCAGCCGCAGCGCCATGTACTGGTCGCGTTCGCCGATCAGCGCCCGATAGAGCGGTTCGGCCTGGTCGGCGAATTCGGCGAAGGTGTTGTGCAACATGTCGCCCTGTTTGAGGCGCTCGATGTCTTCCTCGGCCACTTCCTCGCGCGTCAGCAGGCTGGCCATCAGCCCAGCGATGAGGCCGGGGCGTTTCCACCACGGCACGGCGGCAGTCAAGCGGCGCAGGGTGATGCCCACCTCCCGGTCGATCAGGAGCACGGGCAGTCCGGCCGCATCGGCGGCTTCCAGCGCGGCGCGCAGCTCGGCGCCCGGTTCCACGCCCAGTTGGTCGGCCAGCCGTTGCTGGTAGGCGGTGAGCGCCAGATTGGCGGCGACCAGGCCCATCTTGCCCTCGCGCACCACCTGCAGCAGGTCCATGCGCGCCAGGGCGTCGGGGTCGCGCAGGGCGGCGTGGCGGCTGGGGCACAGCTCCACCGCCACGGCGTCGAAGCGGCCGCTGGCGATCAATTGGCGCACGGCCGCCTCGCTGGTGCGGGAGACGTGGGCGGTGCCGAGCAGGGTGATCGAGGTGGAGCCCAGGGTGATTTCCCGCAGGGGCTCATCGGAGGCGATTTCGGACAGGTTCACGGTTATCTCTGACGGCTGGACGCGGCGGCAGGGGGTGGGCAAGATCGGCCAAAGAATGCGCCCCGGATGGGGGCGGAATCAAGCGGAGGCGCCATGGATTGGCGATCACAGTGGGGGTTGGCGCGATCTTTCCTGCTTTACCGGGCCCGTCCTGGTCGGCGTCGGCGCCTGGCAGCGTTCTACCGGCCCTGGATCGGTCCCGACAGCCTGTGTTTCGATATCGGCGCCCATTTGGGCGACCGGGTGGATGCCTGGCGGCGGCTGGGCGCGCGCGTGGTGGCGGTGGAGCCGCAGCCGCTGTTTCGGGACGCCCTCGTGCGGCGCTATCGCGACGATGCGCGGGTGTGCATCGAGCCGGTGGCGCTGGCCGAGGCGCCCGGGCGGCAAATCCTCTCGATCAGCCGGCGCACCCCCACGGTGAGCACGTTGAATGCGGATTGGCGGCAAGCCATGGCGGGCAGCGACCGGTTTCGCGGGGTGCGCTGGGATGCGTCCTGTGAGGTCGAGGTGACGACCCTGGACACCCTGATCGCCCGGCATGGCGTGCCCAGCTTCTGCAAGCTCGATGTGGAAGGCGCCGAGGCGCAGATCCTGGCCGGGCTGTCCCAGCCCTTGCCGGCATTGTCGCTGGAGTATTCCCCGGCGGCCATCGACGGCGCATTGGCCTGCGTGGTGCGCCTGGCTGCGCTGGGCAGCTATCGCTTCCGGCGTTCGGTGGGCGAAAGCCTGCGCTTCGAGCCGGGCGGCTGGCGGGAAGCGCCGCAGGCGCTGGCGGATTTGCGCGCCGTGCCACGCCACGCGCCGGCCGGGGATCTGTACGCCGTGCGTGCGGGCTGAGTCGGTCAAGCCGCTTTTCCATTGGTACAATCCCCGGCTGAATCCGGTCCGGGCCGATGGGCGCCCGCCAACGTGGGGGAAAGGCATGAAGATCACCGTATTCGGCAGCGGCTATGTGGGGCTGGTCACTGCGGCCTGTTTCGCCCGCATGGGCAACAAGGTCCTGTGTGTGGACATCGATGCCGCCAAGGTGGAGGCGTTGCGCGCCGGCCGGGTACCGATCCGGGAACAGGGGCTGGACGATCTGGTGGCTGCGGGTATCGCTGCAGGGAATCTGCGCTTTACCACGGATCCCGCCGAGGGCGTGGCGCATGGCCTGTATCAGTTCATTGCCGTGGGGACCCCCGCCGATGAAGACGGTTCGGCGGATCTGAGCCATGTGCTGGCGGTGGCGGCCACCGTGGCCGAGCACATGGACGGTTATCGGGTCGTGGTGGACAAGTCGACGGTGCCAGTGGGCACGGCGCGGCGGGTGGGCGAGGTGATCCGGGAGGGACTGGCGCGGCGCGGGGCAACGGTGCCGTTCGCGGTGGTGTCCAATCCGGAGTTCCTGAAAGAAGGCAATGCGGTGGAGGACTTCATGAAGCCCGACCGCATCATCATCGGCGCCGACGACGAGCGCGCCATCCGCGAGATGCAGCGGCTCTACGCCCCCTTCAACCGCAAGAGCGACCGGCTGCTGGTCATGGACCCCCTGTCCGCCGAACTCACGAAATACGCGGCCAACGCCATGCTGGCGACCAAGATCAGCGTGATGAACGAGTTCGCCAATAT
>WOZT01000185.1 GCA_011620145.1 Gammaproteobacteria bacterium
CCCCTGCTCAGCGCCGAAGCTGAACGGGAATTGGCCCGGCGCTGGTGGGAAGAGCAGGACCTGGATGCCGCGCGCGAACTGGTGCTGAGCAATCTGCGTTTCGTGGCGCATATTGCCCGCGGCTATCGCGGTTATGGATTGCCCCAGGCAGACCTCATTCAAGAGGGCAACATTGGTCTGATGAAGGCTGTGAAGCGCTTTGACCCCGGCATTGGCGTGCGGCTGGTGTCGTTTGCGGTGCACTGGATCAAGGCAGAAATGCACGAGTACATCCTGCGCAACTGGCGCATCGTGAAGATCGCCACCACCAAGGCCCAGCGCAAACTGTTCTTCCACCTGCGCAGCGCCAAACAGCGTCTGGGGTGGTTCAGCCGGGAAGAGGCCGAAACGGTTGCCCGTGAACTGGGCGTGCCCACCGAGACCGTGCTGGAGATGGAAGCCCGTCTGAGCGGCCAGGATCTGGGACTCGATCCCGTGATGGAAACTGATGAGGATCACGCAAGCCCGGCCCCGATACGCTTCCTGGCAGCCGAGCAGGCCGATCCCGCCGAGATCCTTGAAGCCGAGGATTGGACGCGGACGACGCACGCCCAACTGCGCCTCGCATTGGATGGCCTCGATGCGCGCAGCCGGGAAATCCTGCAACGGCGTTGGGTCCAGGAGCCCAAGGCAACCCTGCATGAATTGGCCGAGTCCTATGGCGTCTCGGCCGAACGGATCCGCCAGATCGAGGCCAGCGCCCTGCGCAAGCTGCGCGGCACGCTGGCCGCCTGACAGGTACACCTGCCCTGCATGGGCTTTAGCGGGGCAGGTAGTGATCCACCAGCAACAGGGCGAACAGGGCCATCAGGTAGGTAATGGAGTAGCCGAAGGTGCGCATGGGCAAATCCGGGCGCGCGGAAAAACGCAAAGCCAAGGCGTAGTAAAGAAACCCCCCGCCCAATAGCACCGCTCCGACCAGATACACCGGCCCGCTCATCTGCGTGACGTAGGGCAACAGACTCACCGCCACCAGCAGCACGGTGTAGAGCAGGATCTGCACCCGGGTAAACGCCACCCCATGGGTCACCGGCAGCATGGGAATGTCGGCCCGGGCGTAATCCTCCACCCGATGGATCGCCAACGCCCAGAAATGCGGTGGCGTCCAGACAAACACAATCAGAAACAGCAGCAGCGCATGGGCATCCAGGCTCCCCGTCACTGCAGTCCAGCCCAGGACCGGGGGCGCCGCCCCGGCTGCCCCACCGATGACGATATTCTGCGGCGTCGCCCGTTTGAGGTAGGCCGTATAAACCCCCGCATAACCCACCAAGGAGGCAAGGGTCAGAACAGCCGTCAGGCCATTGATCTGCGTGATCAGGATGGCCATCGAGGTGACACCCAGAATCGCTGCGAAGACGAGGCTTTGCGGCACACCCACGGAACCGGTCGGTAACGGCCGGCGTTCGGTGCGGGCCATATGGGCGTCAGCCCGGCGATCCAGCACATGATTGATCACCGCGGCGCAGGCTGCCGCCAGCCAGATGCCCAGGGCGCCGAAGACCAAGACATTCCAGGGCACCATGCCGGGCGTGGCGAGGAACATCCCCACCACCGCCGTGAACACCAGCAGCGCCACCACCTTGGGTTTGGTCAGTTCGAGATAAGCCCGCCACAGGGAGCGCGTCGCTGCCGGCAGCGTGGAAGATTCAGTGCCCACGCTGCACATCCCTGGGTGATGACCCGGCCAAAAGATGAATCACCCCGATCAAACTCAACAGCAGCAGGGCCGCCCCGCCATTGTGAGCCGCTGCAACCGGCAACGGCAGGTGGCCCATGACGGTCGCGACGCCAAGGCTGACCTGCAGGATCAAGGCCGCGAGCAGTACCGCCCCCGCGCGGCGCAGCATAGGGCGCGGCGGCGCAAAGATCAGCGCCAGGGCAAGACTCCCCAGCACGGTGAAAGTCACCAGTGCACCCAAGCGGTGGATCAGATGGATCGCCACCCGCCCCCGGTTATCCAGCACGCCGCCCTCATAATCGATGCCGATCCCGCGCCAGAGAATGAAGCCTTCATTGAAATCCGCAGCCGGCCACAACTCCCCATGGCAGGTCGGAAAATCCGGGCAGGCCAGCGCGGCATAATTGCTGCTGGTCCAACCGCCCAAGGCGATCTGGATGGCCAGGACGCCCAGCGCCCCAACTGCAATCCAGCGCCATGGACCCCGCGCCGGCGCCTCCCCTCGCGTCCAAAGCGCCCCGGACCGTAGCGTGATCCAGGCCAGCAGGGCCAGGGTCGACAGGCCACCCAACAGATGCCCCATGACGATGAGCGGCTTGAGCAGCAAGGTGACCGTCCACATGCCCAGCAGCGACTGAAATACGATCAACACCACCAGTAGCAACGGCAGGACCACCCGCTGGCCCGGCTCGCGTCGATGGCGCCAGGCCAAGCCGGCAATGGTGAGCACCAGCAATCCCAGGCTGCCCGCCACGTAACGGTGCGCCATTTCCTTCCAGGCCTTGGCCGCAACCACCTGCCGCTCGGGATATGCCGCGTTGGCAGAGGCAACATGGGTTTCCTCCGCCGGCACTTTCCAATGCCCATAGCATCCCGGCCAATCCGGACAGCCCAGCCCGGCATCCGACAGCCGCACATAGGCGCCCAGCACGACCAGACCCAGGGTGAGCACGGTGGCAAA
>WOZT01000060.1 GCA_011620145.1 Gammaproteobacteria bacterium
GCCGCATCGTCGAAAGTGAAGGACTCAACCGCGAAACACTGTTCTGCTGAAGCGGTAAGCACAACGCGCCTGATGACCCGGGCGGTGGCCACGAAGACACCGCCCGGCTATTTCCCTCACACAATCTGCACGGCAATCTTGCGTGGCTGTGCGTGCTCCGCCTTGGGAATGCGTAGCTTCAGAACACCATTGGCCAGTTCCGCCGTTACCTTTTCGGGATCAAGTTCCTTGGACAGGGTAAAGACACGGCGATAACGGGGCAGATCCACTTCGACATGGTGAACCGTCATCCCCTCGGGGATTTCCAGATTCACCTGACCTTCGATTACCAGCGTGTCATCATCGACCTGAATATCCAGCGCATCTTTCGGAACGCCCGGCATGTCGGCCAGCAAGGTGATTCCGCCTGCATCCTCCACGACATTGACCCGCGGCAACAGCAAGGCGGTTTCCTCACGCTGCGAGGCCGCTGGCTTGTTCACGACATCTTGATTCATGACATTCTCCTCCATTTTACTGGACGGTAATCCGGCGCGGCTGGGCGATTTCCCGGCGGGGAATCCGTACATGCAGCACACCATCGCGATACCGGGCCTCGACAGCCGTGGCATCGATGTCATCGGGCAAGCTCACGACCCGACGGAAGCGACCGGAAAAGCGCTCGTCGATATGTACCATCGCCTGATCCGGCAATGAGTCAGCGAGGCGTTCGCCACTGATGATCAGGACACTCTTCTCGATCTGCACATCCAGGCTCGCCGGATTCATGCCCGGCGCAAAGGCATACACTTCGACCGCAGCAGGCGTACTGCCCACGTTCATTGCCGGATAACGGCGTTCCACACCACGAATCGTGGGAGAAAGACCAGTCGCGCGCGTCAGTTCGTTCTGCAGGCGTTCAAACTCAGCGAAGAAATCGCGTGGAAAAAAATTGCGATAGCTCATGATTCCTCTCCTCATCACGGGTGATCCATTTCCGCCACCCTGCTGCGAGGGAAGATATGTCCGGCACCGAGGTGTTTCAAGCCCTTGATATCATCCAGCTCGGAACCCACATCAGAGCAAATGACACCTGGAGAATCGATATATGCAATACCCCGATTATTATCAGGTTCTCGGCGTAGCTCGGGATGCTCCAGCGAGGGATATCAAGAAAGCTTTCCGCAGGCTGGCGCGCCAGTATCATCCGGATATCTCCAAGGAGCCGGATGCAGAAAAGCGCATGAAGGAGATCAACGAAGCCTATGCGGTGCTGTCCGATCCGGAAAAACGCGCCGCCTACGACCAGCTTGGCCAGAATTATCGACCGGGACAGGAATTCCGCCCGCCACCAGATTGGGATGCCGGCTTCGAATTCTCGAGCAAGGGATTCAGCCCCGAGGAAACCACCGATTTTTCGGATTTCTTTGCCGAGCTGTTCGGACAGATGCACAGTGCGCGCCGCGGAGGGGGCGGCTTTCATGCTCGAGGACAGGATCATCTGGCCAAGGTTTTTCTGGATCTCGAAGACGCCTTCACCGGTGCGGTACGTGAAATCAGTCTACGCGCACCGAAAATGGATGCGGCCGGACGCGTTCATGTGGAGACCCACACGCTGAGCGTCAAAATCCCCAAGGGGGTGCGCGAAGGGCAGTTGATCCGGCTGAGCGGGCAGGGCGAACCGGGGATAGGCGGTGCGCCATCCGGCGATCTGCTGCTGGAAGTCCATTTCAATCCGCATCCGCGTTTCCGCGTCGAGGGGCGCAACCTGCATCTCGACTTGCCGGTGGCCCCTTGGGAGGCGGCCTTGGGCGCCATCATTCCGCTCGACTTGCCCTCGGGTCCCCTCAAGCTTCGCATCCCCGCCGGCGCGCAGCATGGGCGACAGCTTCAGGTGCGAGGCAAAGGCATTCCAGGCGATCCACCCGGTGATCTGATACTCGATATTCGCATCGTGGTACCCCCGGCAGATACTCCGCGCGCGCGCGAACTCTATGAAACCATGGCGCGCGAGCTGGCTTTCGATCCGAGACAGAGGAACTGACCCATGACCAACCACGACATCGATGCCAATGATGCGCTGATGCAGGATGAATTGACCCTTGAACAATTGGTAGCCATTTCTCGGGTGGAAAGCACCTGGCTGATCTCCCGCATCGAGCTGGGTCTGTTCCCGCATGTTGCTCGGACGGCAGGCGCCTGGCGGCTGCCTGTCTCGGCTTTGCACCGCATTCGGCGCATGCGACAGATCGAGCGCGATTTCGAGGCGGTTCCTGAACTCGCGGCACTGGTGGCTGACCTGCTCGAAGAACTCGATACGCTGAGAGCCCGCCTAAACATGCCGCGACCGCGATGAAGAAGCCGAGGCACGCCGGTTTCCTGAAAGTATTCGGGAGCGACCAGCGCAGGCTCATTCCTCCAGCAACAGCAGGGCCACCACGATGCGATCCTCCGCGAGCAGGACGTTAAACGTGCGGCAAGCCGCGCCGGTGTCCATCACCTCGATCCCGACGCCACGCGCCTGAGCATCCAACAGCAGCGCACGGGGCGGGAAGGCCAACCGCGGCCCTGTGCCCAGCAGGATGATTTCTGGCCCATGGGCGAGCAGTCGCTCCAGATGCCGCACGTCGAACTGCGCAAGCGAGCGGGGCAGATCGTCCAGTTCCAATGCCTGCGGCGCCACGATCAGGCTTTGGTGATA
>WOZT01000223.1 GCA_011620145.1 Gammaproteobacteria bacterium
GGCGAACTGGTGCAGCCGGGTCGGCCGTTGTTCAGTATTGTTTGCAGCGATCATTACTGGGTGTATGCAAACTTCAAGGAAACCGAACTGGTGCGCATCCGGCCCGGTCAGACGGCGGAAATCAAGGTCGACATGTATCCCGGCGAGGTCTTCCATGGCGTTGTCGAGAACATCGGGCCGGGCAGCGGGACGGCGTTTTCCATGTTGCCACCTCAGAATGCGACCGGTAACTGGGTGAAGGTCACCCAGCGCATTCCGGTGCGCGTCCTCATCACGGATGCACGTGAGAATGCACCGCTGCTGGTCGAAACCAGCGCCGAAGTAACGGTGGACACGGGCAAGGACGGAAAACCCAGCGGTTTTGCCCATGATTACAGCGGCCAGATCAATCCGGCCAGCCCGGCGCTTCAGGACCGCGCGGCGAATCCTCGCACGGCTGAGCTGACCCCCTGATCCTGCCGAGTCCTGCGGGAGCCGCGCGGGCATGAATGCCGCGCGGCGGTGCCCAAGGGATGTCTCTCCGCGCGCGGCGTTGATCCCTCTTCATCTGTGGAAATGCTGGCGCGCCAAGGCATCCGGTGGATAATGACCACTGCGCCTGGTTTTGGGTGCGGATCCACTTTTCGGGGTGTGGGATGGACATACGGCGGGTTGAAGCAGGCCAGGGAATCGTCTGGGTGCAGACAGGCTGGGCCGGATTCATGCGCCTGCCGGGCCTGTGGATTCTGCTGACGCTGGTATTTTTGGCGATCGTTGTGATTCTCAGCCTGATTCCCTATGTCGGCTCGCTCATCGTTGCACTCATCGGTCCGGTGCTCGGGGCCGGGGCCCTGGAGGCCGCCCGACGCACCAGTCGGGGCGAGAATTTCGCTATCGGCATCCTGTTTGACGCCTTTTCCCGCAACGCGGCGCTGAATGATCTGTTGGTGCTGGGGGCGGTGTCGCTAGCCGTGAACGGGCTGATCATGGGCGTTGGCGCGGTGTGCATCGGCAGCTCGATGCTGGGCATGGGCATGATGCATGGTGAAGGCGGCGCCCTGGTGGGCCTGGGGCTGGGGGCGCTCATCGGCCTCCCTCTGGTGCTGACTCTGCATGCGCTGCTCTCCGCCGCGCTGTTCTTCGCCGTTCCGCTGGTGATGGAAGGCAGGGCATCCCCCCTTGCGGCGATGCAGGATAGCCTCAAGGCCTGTTGGGTCAACTGGGCGGCGCTGCTGTTGTTCAGTATCGTGGTCACGATTCTGAGCGTGCTGGCCATGATTTCCATGGGGCTTGGCTTTCTCGTCCTGGGTCCGGTGTTGACCTGTGCCGTCTGGGCGGCCTACGCGGGTATCTTTCCTGCCGAGCCCGCGTTGGCGCAACCGCCAGAGCCGGTTTCCTGACGTGCAGGTGATGGCGCATGACGTTCGCCGTACACTCGAGAAGGCCGGTAAATCAATTCGAAATAGGGCGCCATCTTCGTTCCAGTAGCGGATAAATGGGCGCCGACAGTGAGAGTTTGGGTGATTCTTGCCTGGGAAGCGGACCGATGGCGTACTTGCTTCTTGCGTCCACGGCAGGCCGCAGGCCTAGCGGATTTTGGAAGAGCGCTCGGTCGGGTTGATTACGACCCCAAGCCCTTGTGAATCAAAAAAGGACTGGGGGCAAGCCCCCAGTCCTTTTGTTTTCATCAAAGATCTTGCCCTTGTCGGAGGGAAATCTTTCAACCGCTGTTGCGGCCCCAGGACTTGTGGGTGTCAATGGATTTGGTGCCGCCATTGACGCCGATTTCCTTGCATATCGTGGCCCAGCGCACAGGGCCCGTGACGGTCTGGCTGCCGCCCAGATTCCAGTGACTCGCGTCGGTTCCTGTACCATACACATTTGTGATGCCGTCGTAGCCTGCTACGGTTGACGTTTTGGTGACATCAAAGCTGTAGTTGTAGGTGAAACCTTGGCCGTTGATATCGGACAGCTCGGTTTCGTTCATTTCGACCATGGCGGCCTGGGAAGCCATGGGGGCAGCGGCCAAAAGGCCCAGAAGAGACAGGGATTTCAGCTTCATCTGGATATTCCTTGAAAAAATTGATGGGGCAACTGGAAGGTCTTTCAGCATGCTCATATCAAAGGCGCTGATAAGATAGAACGGGCGTCTGGGGGATTGCAAGAAGGCGCTGACGAATTGCAATGAATCACAGGCTTTCTTATGTAATGCATTGATAAATTATGATATTTAAATTTTCTGGATTCTGTTTTGCGGAGTTTTTGGCGAAGGTTTGGCGAAGGGATGAGGCGGCTGCGCAAGGGAGCGGAATGTCTGGTGGTAGCCTGGATAGAAGGACCGGGCGCCTTGTAGTCCCGGTCTTTATGAGGTAGGAATCAAATGGCCCGATTCCCGGGCGGAAGAATTCTATCAGGGGCTGTTGCGACCCCAGGACTTGTGGGTGTCAATGTACTTCGTACTGTCATCATTGCCGCCGGTCTTGGATTTGAAGTACGTGCGGCCAGAATAGGGGCTGAATACTTGCGTGGTTTTTCCAAGAGACCAGCTTGTTGGGCTGGTGCCGTCACCAGAAAAAGTCTGGTCCACGCCATAACCGTCCAGCGTGTAGCTCGCGCTGAAGTTGAAGTTATAGGGGCGATCTGCAACACCTTGCAGATCGGCTCGACCCTATAGGCTTGTCGATGCT
>WOZT01000029.1 GCA_011620145.1 Gammaproteobacteria bacterium
GCGGTGCCCTTCGGCCAGGCCTGGCAGGTCCCTGCGTCCTGTGGATCACGAACACAGGCTTCGCTCCTCGCGGCTACCAGGCTTGTTCCAAGCGGTCCCTGAAAAATTTACCGCTCGGGCCGTCATCGGGTAGCGTCGCCAGCCAGACGATATCCGCCGCGCCTTCCGCCGCGGTGCGCGGCGCATCGGGCCCGCCCAGCGGCGTGCGGCACCAGCCGGGGCACACCGCGTTCACCAGGATATTGCTCCCCGCCACATCGGCGGCCACCACCGCAGTCAATGCATTGAGCGCCGCCTTGGACAAGCGGTAGGCTGGCCAGCGCGCGCCCATCTGCGCAAGCTGCCCGAGACTGGAGGAGACATTCACGATGCGGCCGTAGCCCTGCGCCTGCATGTGCGGGAGGACGGCGCGAATCAGCCGCAGGGGGGCATAGAGATGGGTCTGCATCGCCAGATCCAGCTCGGCGTCGGTCATCTCCATGAACCGATGGCCCTGCGGGGCGACGCCGGCGTTGTTGATCAACACGTCCACGCGGCCCAGGGTGCGGTCGAGCCAGTCCATGAAAGACCGCAGCGATGCGGAATCAGTGACTTCCAGGGCGGCGGGGATGAGCAATTGATCGGAGCTCGCCTCGATCTGCGCCACGGCCCGTTCGGCCTGCTCCTGGCGGCGCGCGGTGAGCACCACCCGTATCCCCGCCGTGGCCAGCAGGCGACAGATCTCCAGGCCGATTCCGCCAGCCCCGCCGGTGACCACGGCCACCCGCTGATGCAGCAGTTCATGTTCCGCTTCCATCACGCACCTCCCGGTTTTCTGCTTGTCTGGCCAGCCTGGGTTCGAAGCCGATCCCGGAAGCGGTGAGCAATCCGGTCAGCCGCTCCCAGGCCGCCTGCGTCCGCTCCAGCTCTCCGCGCAAGGCCAGTTCGATGTGGGGTCGATCACCGATGTGGGGCAGGCTGGACAGCTTGATCTCCGGATACTCGGCCAGCACGGTTTCCATGAGAGGGATCAACTCGCTCTCCGGCTTGCTTGAGATCGTGAGGGCGTACAAGGCCGGCCCCGCCGCGCGGCGCAGATGGGGATAGTGGGTCTCAAGCACCCAGTCCACCATCGGCCAGGCCATCTGGGGAAAGCCCGGCACGAAATGGTGATCGCCCAGCGAAAATCCGGGAATCTGGTTGACGGGATTGGGGATGAGTCGGGCACCTTCCGGCAGGTCGGCCATGCGAATGCGATAGGGATGCGCCGCGGCGCCAAAGCGGGACTCGATCAGGGCGGCCGCCTCGGGATGCCGCTGCAGGGGGACACCTGCCGCGCGGGCCACGCACGGGCGGGTGTGATCATCCGGGGTGGCGCCAATACCACCGAAACAGAACGTGAGATCAGGCGTAGCCAGGGTCCGGCGCAGTTGTTCGGTGAGGTAGTCGGGATCATCCCCAACCATCAGGCACCAAGCCGGTTCGCGTCCCCATGCCGCCAGCGCCTCGATCATGTGCGCCAGATGCCGGTCCTGCCGGCGGCCATTGAGCAGTTCGTCCCCGATGATGATCAGTCCAATCCGCATGCCCAACCCTCCTGGTAATCCTCTGAAGACGTCCCCAGCGGGGGAAAGGTTCCGGCTGCCGGCATCGATACCGGCAGCCGGCCGCTGATGGCTGGCACAAGCCCGTTTGAGCCATTCACGAAAAAGCTGTACAAATATTTTCAATTAATCTATAAATTAACTCAAAGCGCCAGACTTGCCTGGCCTTTGATGCCTGAAAACAGCCTGTCTACTGGATATAAAAGACGAGCTCTTCGAATGGCATCTTGCGTTACCGGGAATGATGTATTATTTTTGTACATGTTTTATAAATCTGTCGTCGGGGCGCTTGTTTCCCGGCCACCAACGAAGGAGAGTCCCATGCGCGCTCGTTTATTTTCCGGCTTGGCCCTGGCCGCCACTGTGATCAGCCCCGCCGTGCAAGCCACCGAAGGATCCTATGTCGCCGCTCGCGGCAGCATCGTGATGACCGATGATGCGGACTGGATTTTTGACAATGACTTTGGTCCGGTGCCGGCGGGCGGCAACGTGATCTCGAAATTCGACGATGGCTACGGCGCGGGCCTTGCCCTGGGCATGAAGCTGCCCAACCAGTTCCGGGTGGAAGGCGAATTGTTCTGGCAGGAAAATGACATCGACAGCGGCCGGCTGGGCCCCGTCCAGCTCTCCGCGCTGGGCGGCTTGAACGGCGATGTCGGCGTCTGGGGCGCCATGCTCAACGGCTATTACGACTTCCTGGAAGGCCCGCTGGTGCCCTTCGTCGGCCTCGGCGTGGGTTATGCCCAAGTGGATGCGAATGTGAACCTGGGGAATATCTCGGTCATCGATGACGACGATACCGTGCTGGCCTACCAGGCCATCCTCGGCGTTTCCTATGACTTCATGCCCAACCTGGCCGGTGTGCTGGCCTATCGGTATATGGCGCTGGATGACCCGCAGTTCAAGGATCAGGCGGGCGGCAAGGTGGACATGGAATATGACACCCAGATCGTTGACCTGGGATTGCGCTACAGCTTCTAAGGAAACGCTGAATACTTCAGCTTTTCCGATGGCGAGCGCTGAGAAATCCAGGATGGATTTATTCAGCGCTTCCC
>WOZT01000178.1 GCA_011620145.1 Gammaproteobacteria bacterium
CGGCACAGCCCACCACCAGCAGGCTGGCAAAGACCAGCGCCAGCCAGCCTGCCCAGCGCTTCATCGGGCCGCCTCGACATGGCTTTCCAGGCGGCGCAGGCGATTCATGACCTGCCCGGCCAATTGCCCACAGGCGGCATCGATGTCATCGCCCCGGGTGCGGCGCACGGTGACGATATAGCCGCGGTTGAGCAACAACTCCTGGAACCGGCTTACTGCCGCTGCCGAGGAGCGCCGATAGGGTGTTCCGGGGAATGGATTGAACGGGATCAGATTGATCTTGGCCGGCACATCCGCCAGCAGATCCGCGAGGCGGGCCGCCTGGACCGGACTGTCGTTGATGCCATCGAGCATCACGTATTCAAAAGTGATGTGGCTGCGGGCGCTCTTGCCCGCCATGTAGCGCCGACAGGCCGCCAGCAATTCCGCAATGGGGTATTTGCGGTTGATCGGCACCAGTTCATCCCGCAGGACGTCATCGGGCGCATGCAGGGAAACCGCCAGCGCCACGTCGCATTGCGCCTTGAGCCGATCAATGGCGGGCACGATGCCGGAGGTGCTCACCGTGACGCGACGCTTGGACAGCCCGTAACCCATGTCGTCCAACATGATGTTGAGCGCGGGCAGCAGCGCGGGCAGGTTCAGCAGGGGCTCGCCCATGCCCATCATGACCACGTTGCTGATGATGCGCTCGCCATCGGGCGCATGACCCAGGGCGCGGTTGGCCACCCAGACCTGGGCAATGATCTCGGTGGCGGTCAAGTTGCGGTTGAACCCCTGATGGCCGGTCGCGCAAAACGTGCAGGCCATGGCGCAACCCACCTGCGAGGAAACACACAGGGTGCCGCGATTCTGCTCGGGGATGAACACCGTTTCGACGGCGTTGCCGCCATCGACCCGCAGCAGCCATTTGCGTGTCCCATCCGCGGATTGCTGATCCAGCAGCACCTCGGGCGGCCGGATCTCGGCCACCGCCGCCAGCCGACTCCGCAACGGTTTGGCCAGATTGGTCATGCAGTCGAAATCGGCCTCGCCGCGCTGATGGATCCACTGCATGATCTGCTGGGCACGAAAAGGCTTTTCTCCCAGCTCAGTGAAAAAGGACGTCAGACCCTCCCGATCCAGGCCGAACAAGGCGGTTTTATCTGACATCCGTATTCCCATATGCCCCGACCCTGCCTCAGGCGCGGGGACAAAGATCCAGGCCGCTGAAGAAAAAGCGAATCTCCTCGGCCGCCGTGTCGGCGCCGTCGGAGCCGTGGACGGCATTGGCATCGATGCTGTCGGCAAAATCGGCGCGGATGGTACCCGGCTCGGCCTTTTTGGGATCCGTCGATCCCATCAGGGCGCGATTTTTCGCAACGGCGTCCGGACCTTCCAGGACCTGGATCATCACCGGCCCCGAAATCATGAAATTCACCAGATCGCGGAAAAAGGGCCGCTCACGATGCACGGCATAGAAACCTTCGGCCTGGGCCGCGCTGAGCTGCATCATGCGCGCCGCGATGACCTTCAGTCCCGCCTGTTCGAAGCGGGTGTAGATCTGACCCACCACGTTCTTGGCAACGGCATCGGGCTTGATGATGGACAGGGTACGTTCGACGGGCATCAAAGACTCTCCGGAGGATTGGGAAAAACGCAGGATACAGGGTTTGATCGGCAACAACCGAGGGAGCGGACACCGCGCCCAAAGTCGCCTAGTTTAGCCTTGCCGCCCTCAGCGGCCAAGCGCTCAGAAGGTGACGCTTTCCCCGCAACCGCAGTTTTCCTTGACATTCGGATTGTGAAACTTGAATGCGGCATGGAGTCCTTCGCGCGCATAATCCAGCGACATTCCTTCCAGCAGGGGCAGGATGTCGCGGTTAACCACCACGCTGACCCCATGCTGCTGGAATACTTCATCATCGGGCGCCACCGCATCCGCATAGTCCACCACATAGGACCAGCCGGAGCAGCCCGTGCGCTTGAGTCCCAGACGCAGGCCCAAGCCGGATCCGCGGCGCTGCAATTGCTGCCGCACCTGCTTGGCTGCCGTTTCCGTCAGGGTAATGGCCATCTCAATTTCCCTCTGTCCGTTAACCGAATTCCCCATCATCCCCCTGTGTCCCTGCGTTGTCATGGAAGTTCCCGATCCGCGCAGAAATCCACTGGGCGAGGCTCGCACCGAGCATGGCGACGTGGATGCTCCCATTGCAGGATCAGTCAAGCCGAGGAAGCCGTCAAACGCAGAAAATGGACCATCAGGATCAGCCCCATCAACCCCGCCACCAGCCCCGCAAGCGCAGTCCAACGGGCCTGTTGAAGCATGTGCGCCTCGGATTTGATCGACAGGATAAAGGGCGTCCCGTCACTGGGCGCCGCGAGCCAGTCGCTTTCGGGCTGGCGCGCCGCATCCTCATGCGCCGTTTCGGTCTCCGCGCGCGCGGCTTCGCGGGCCATTTCCCATTCGGCCAAGTCAACCTGGCCATCACCATTGCGGTCGAAACGCGCGCGCAAGGTGTCCGGATCGCGCTTCCATTCCGCCAATCGCTGGATCAACTGCGCGCGGGCATCCTGCCCATCCTGTGCGCGATGGGTGCGAAATTCCCCCAATACATAAATTTCCTGCCCCGACGGCAGTAATTTTTCCGTATA
>WOZT01000161.1 GCA_011620145.1 Gammaproteobacteria bacterium
CAGTGCCGGGGGGATCGCGATGCCGCCATCGGCCTGCTGATGGTTTTCCAGCAGCGCGACCAAGGTGCGGCCGACCGCCAGCCCCGAGCCATTGAGGGTATGGAGCCACTCCGGTTTGCCGGTCTCGGGATCCCGGTAGCGCGCTTGCAGGCGCCGCGCCTGGAAGCTCTGGAACAGGCTGCAGGAGGAAATCTCGCGATACTGCCCCTGGCTGGGCAGCCAGACTTCCAGATCGTAGGTGCGAGCGGCGGCAAAGCCCATATCACCAGCGCACAAGGCCATGACGCGATAGGGCAGTTCCAGGGCCTGCAATACCGCCTCGGCGTGGCTGGTGAGCTCTTCCAGTTGGGCCTCGGATTGGTCCGGTCGGGCGAACTGCACCAGTTCCACCTTCTCGAACTGGTGCTGGCGGATCATGCCCCGCACGTCGCGCCCATAGGCCCCGGCCTCCGAGCGAAAACAGGGCGTATGGGCCACCAGACGCAACGGAAGCCGATCGGCCTCGAAGATCGCATCCCGGGCCAGATTGGTGACCGGGACCTCGGCCGTCGGGATGAGGTACCACGGGGCATCGCCCGCGAGCCGGAACAGATCCTGCTCGAACTTGGGCAGCTGGCCGGTGCCGAGCAGGCTCTGGGCGTTCACCAGGTAGGGAACATAGACTTCCTCGTAGCCATGGCGGGTGGTGTGCAGATCAAGCATGAACTGCGCCAGCGCCCGCTGCAGCCGGGCGTAGGCCCCGCGCAAGACGACAAAGCGGGCGCCGGTGATCGTGCTCGCGGCGGCGAAATCAAGGCGCTCACCGGGCGCGCCCAGTTCCACATGATCCTTGGGGGTGAATGCAAACGTCCGGGGACTTCCCCAGCGGCGGATTTCCTGATTATCGGCCTCGGAGCGCCCGTCAGGCACCTCGGGATGCGGCAGATTGGGAATCTCCAGCAGCAGGGCATCGAGCTCCGCCTGCAAGACCCGCAGGCTCGCCTCCCCTGCCTCCAGGCGACTCCCCAGATCGGCCACCTGGGCCAGGATGGGCTCCACCGCCTCGCCGCGGGCCTTGGCCTGCCCGACCTGCTTGGAAATGGCGTTGCGGGTGTTGCGCAAGCCTTCCACTTCGACCTGTAGCGCCTTGCGGCGGGATTCCAGTTCGGTCAGCCGGGCACGGTCCAGGGTGTAGCCGCGGCGGGCCAGGGCCGCCTCGGTGGCCTCCAGGTCCTGACGGTAGCAACGGGGATCAAGCATGGATCATCCTTCAATGGGTAAACATCAGGCCAGCAGACGACGGGCACAGGCCATCCCGGCCGCCACCGCGCTCAGGCTCAGCGCCACATTGGCCAGCACATTGACCAAGGCCTTGCCCTGCGCACCCTGGCTCCAGAGCTGCAGCGTTTCCAGGGAAAAGGCCGAAAAGGTGGTAAAGCCGCCGAGAAAACCCGTGATGGCCCAGACCCGAATCGCGAGCGCCCACTCCGGCCGGCGCTGACCATACAAGAACAGCGCGCCGATGCCAAAGCCGCCCAGCACATTGACGGCCAGGGTTCCCCAGGGAAAAGCCCACGGCAGACGGGTGGACAGTGTAACCAGCCCGTAGCGGGTCATCGCGCCCAGTCCGCCCCCCAACCCTACCGCCAAGGGAAGCATCCAGTCTTTCATGGCTCTTGCTCCCCACTGGCTTCGTTCAGGCCAGCCCGCGCTTGCCGATCGCGCTCCCGCAACTGGGCCAGCCGTTCGCCGATGCGCAATTCCAGGCCCCGAGGCACGGGATGGTAATACCGCGTCTCGCCCAGCTCCTCAGGCAGATAACGCTCCCCGGCGGCATAGGCGTCGGGTTCGTCATGTGCGTAGCGATAGCGCTGGCCGTATCCCAGTTTTTTCATCAGCGCGGTGGGCGCGTTGCGCAGGTGCAGCGGAACCGGCAGCGAGCCATGCTGGGTCACCTCGGCCCGAGCCCGGTCGAAGGCCACATAAACCGCATTGCTCTTGGGCGCGCAGGCCAGATAAACAGCCGCCTGTGCCAATGCCAGATGACCTTCGGGCGAACCCAGGCGCTCCTGGGTTTCCCACGCATTCAGCGCCAGTTGCAGGGCGCGGGGATCGGCATTGCCAATATCTTCACTGGCCATGCGCACCAGCCGGCGGGCGAGATAAAGGGGGTCGGTCCCGCCATCAAGCATGCGCGCCAGCCAGTACAGCGCCCCATCCGGGGAGGATCCGCGCACCGCCTTGTGCAGCGCGGAGATCTGGTCGTAGAAGGTGTCGCCCTGTTTGTCGAACTGGCGCGCCCCGCTGCCCGCAAGCAGCCGCTCGACCTGGGCCGCATCCAGGGTCCCGTCCTGGCCCACCAGTTGCGCCCCCAGTTCCAGCAAGCTCAGCAGGCGGCGGGCATCGCCATCGGCGGCAGCGACAAGCAAGTCGCGGGCCGCGGCGGGCACCGCCAGCCGCCACGTCCCCAGTCCCCGTTCACCGTCTGTCAGCGCCCGCTCCAGCACCTGCATGAGCTCGGCCGGCGCCAGCGCCTGCAGCACGTACACCCGGGCGCGCGACAACAAAGCCTTGTTGAGCTCGAAGGACGGATTTTCCGTCGTGGCCCCGATGAAGACCAGGGTACCGTCCTCCAGGTGAGGCAGGAAGGCGTCCTGCTGGGCCTTGTTGAAGCGATGCACTTCATCGAGGAACAGCACCGTTCCCCGGCCGTGGGCCGCCCGCTCCCGGCGCGCCGCCTCCACCGCCTCGCGCACTTCCCGCACTCCCGCCAGCACGGCGGACAGGTTGAGAAAGGCCAGATCGGCCTGCTGGGCCATCAATCGCGCCAGGGTGGTCTTGCCGGTCCCCGGCGGTCCCCACAGGATCATGGAGTGGAGCTTGCCTCCCTCCAGGATCCGCCGCAGCGGCTGACCCGGCCCCAGCAAGGTGGACTGGCCAACCACATCCTCCAGCCGCCGGGGACGCAGCCGGTCCGCCAGCGGCGCCTCGGGGCCAGCGGGTGCGAACAGCGCGGACTGCCCGCCGCTCTCGACCATCAGGACAGCCGCCTCAAGTGCCGGTCATCCACAAACCAATACCGGATTGGGCCAGCCAACAAAGCCAATCCCAAGGCGGCGCCCGCCCCATTGGTCAAGACATCCCAGCGATCGAAACTGCGATATCCGGTGGTTTGTTGCGCAAACTCGATCCCCAGGCCAAACAAGCCCAACGCCGCCCACAGCGGCAACCAGCGCCGCAGTGGGATGAAAAGCCCGAACCAGCCCCCCATCGTGCCATAGGCCGTCAGATGCGCCAGCTTGTCATGGCGGCTCGGCAGCGCGCCGGGATCCAGTGGAATCAGGCTGGCCCAGGCCAGCACCAAGAGGCCCACGCCGCCCAGCGCCAGGCCGATCCGCCGCCACGCCGCAGGATTCATTCCTCGATCACCTCGACCCCCGGGGGCAGCTTGAGACGAAACACAGCGCTGTCGATCGGCCCGTTGACCTGCACCTGGGTGAAGTCGACACGGGTGCGCTGGTCGAAGTGATCTTCCAGTTCCATGCGCCGGACCACCCCCTCACTCAGCCCCAGCCGGATGGTGCGAAAATCCGTATCGGCATTGCGCGGCGTCAGGCTCACCCAATTGAGACCGTCGCGCACCGGGCCTTCCGCAATCTCGAATTGTGCCGACAAATCCCCCTGGCCACTCAGCAACAAGGCCGGCGTGGATGCCAGCGCCTGGTCCACGGGGCGCCGGGTCACCTGCGCCAGCGGCCGGTCGTACAACTGCAAGGTTTTGCCATCGCTCAGGATGACCTGATTGGAGCCTCCCTCGTATTCCCAGCGAAACCGGCCGGGACGGGCAATCCAGATTCGGCCGCTTTCGGTTCGGGCAGCCTGACCCTGGGCTGCGGGCACGGTCTGCACGAAACGGGCTTCGAAAGTCCGCACCTTGGCGTTGAAAGATTCCAGATCCTGCAGGCCACCCGCCCAGGCAACGGCCATTCCGGCCAGCCACAACGCACACGCGCCCCACAGACGCAAACCAATACCCATTACGATCCTCTGTGTTCGATTCATGGCGTTCAGTCCTGACCCGCCGGAGGGGGCGCCAGCACTTCGCGCGAGCCATTGGGTTGCAGGGCGCCCACCACGCCCGCCCGTTCCATGGCTTCCACCAGGCGCGCCGCCCGGTTGTAGCCAATGCGCAGCCGGCGCTGCACGCCGGAGACCGAAGCCTTGCGCGATTCGGTCACCAGCCGCAAGGCATCATCGTAGAGGGGGTCTTGCTCGGGGTCCCCGCCCCCTTCGCCGCCGGTAAAGCTTGCGCTGTCCTCGTCGGGTCCCTGCAGGACCTCATCCAGATACGTCGGTGGACCCAGGGTCTTGAGATAACCCACCACGCGATGGACCTCCGCGTCGGAAGCGAATGCCCCATGGACGCGCTGGGGATAACCGGTGCCGGGCGGCAAGTAAAGCATGTCGCCATGACCCAGCAGGGCCTCGGCGCCCATCTGGTCGAGAATGGTGCGGGAATCAATCTTGCTCGACACCTGAAACGCGACGCGGGTGGGAATGTTGGCCTTGATGAGACCGGTGATCACGTCCACCGACGGCCGCTGCGTCGCCAGGATCAGATGAATGCCGGAAGCCCGGGCCTTCTGGGCGAGGCGGGCAATCAATTCCTCCACCTTCTTGCCGGCCACCATCATCAGGTCGGCCAGCTCATCGATGACCACCACCAGATACGGCAGTGACGCCAGCACCGTCGGATTGCCTTCACCATCCAACGGCCGCAGCGGATCACTCAAAGGCGTCCCGGCCTGCGCCGATTCCGTCACGCGCCGATTGAGGCCGGCGATGTTGCGCACGCCCAAGGCGGCCATCAGCCGATAGCGGCGATCCATCTCCGCCACACACCAGCGCAACGCGTTCGCGGTATCCCGCATGTCGGTGACGACCGGCGCCAGCAAATGGGGAATGCCCTCGTAGACCGACAGCTCCAGCATCTTGGGGTCCACCAGGATCATCCGCACCTGCTCGGCGCTGGCCTTGTAGAGCAGGCTCAGCAGCATGGCATTGATGGCCACCGATTTGCCCGAGCCGGTCGTGCCGGCGACCAGCAAGTGGGGCATGCGCCCCAGATCCGCCACCACCGGCTGGCCGCCGATGTCCTTGCCCAGCGCCAGGGTCAACGGCGAGGCAGACTGGTCGTAAGCCTGCGAGCGCAGGATCTCGCTCAGACACACCAGCTCCCGCTGGGGATTGGGAATCTCCAGTCCCACCACGGGCTTGCCCGGGATCACCTCCACCACCCGCACGCTCACTGCCGACAGCGCCCGGGCCAGATCCTTGGCGAGCCCGGAGATCTGGCTCACCTTGACCCCCGGCGCCGGCTGCAGCTCGAAACGGGTGATGACCGGCCCCGGATGGACCGCCACCACCTTCACCGTCACACCGAAGTCGGCGAGCTTGATCTCCACCAGCCGGGACAGCCCCTCCAGGGCCTCGGGCGTATAGGCGGTTTCCATCGGCTGGGGCGGATCCAGCAAAGCCAGGGGCGGCAACGGGGAATCGGGCTGGTCCTTGAAGATGGGCACCTGGCGTTCGCGCTCGACGCGATCACTGATCTCCACCGGGCGCGGCGGTGGCTCGATCCGCACACCATTATCCACCCCACGCCGTGGTCGCAGCGCCCGAGGAGGCCGCTCCTCGGGACGAATCACAACGGCAACAGGGCGGGCGGCGCGGCGTGTCCGCCATGCCCCAGGCACGGCGTGCAGGCGCCGCAAACCTTGCAACGCCAGGCGGCCGGTGCGATCCAGCAGTAGAACCCACGACCAATGGGTCGCCAAGGTAATGCCCACCAACATGAGCGGCATCAGAATCAGGGTGGACCCCAGGGGATTGAAAGCCGCCAGGGCGCCCTCCGCGACCTTGTCCCCGATCCAGCC
Organism: Gammaproteobacteria bacterium; assembly: GCA_011620145.1. Classification (GTDB taxonomy): domain Bacteria; phylum Pseudomonadota; class Gammaproteobacteria; order UBA5335; family UBA5335; genus Macondimonas. Next base: position 5,916 of record WOZT01000161.1, read on the forward strand.
GCCGGCGCCCCGTGGCAGGGCCAGCAAATCCTCACGCAGATGCAGGGCCGCCAGCCCGCTCGCCGGCAGGATGGCCAGCACGCCGCCGAAAATGCGCCAACCCAGCTCGCTCCGGTGGGCTGGAAGCGATTCCTGAGGTCGAAACTGGCGCCATCCGGCATAGGCCAGCAAAGGCGGCAGGCCGTACGCCAGGTAACCGAATGCCGTCAACAGGGCATCGGCCAGCCAAGCGCCCAGCACGCCCCCCCGATTGCGTACCGGGCCCATATCACCGACCTGACTCCAGCTTGGATCCCCGGCATCGAAGCTGAGCAACGCGACGAGCAGGTACCCCGCCAGCGCAGCGCTCAGCAACAAAATCGCCTCCCGCCTGCCGCGCACCGCTGGCCCGGCGCGGGAGGAGGGGGATGGGCCGGAAGTTGGCGCTGGTGACAAAGGAATCCTCTCGACGGTTACGCCGGCGCTGGGTCGGCTCGCACCCGGTCATCCACGAGCCTGCCGCCACGGATGCTCAAGGCGGACGCCAGGCTGGCAGGTTCTTCCCCCGCCGGCGTCCGGGCCAGTGCGGCCACATGAGGCAAAAGGGCCGCAGAGAGCGCCTGGGATGCCGTCCGGGGCACAGCGCCGGGCAGGTTGGTGACCCCCAGATGCCAGACGCCATGGCGCAAATAAGCCGGATCATCATACCCACGGGGCGCCATGGTTTCCACGCACCCCCCCTGGTCGATGGAAATATCCACAATCACCGTGCCCGGCTGCATGCGCCGCACCATGGCTTCGGTCACCACCGCCGGGGCACGGCGACCGGGCAACAACACCGCCCCCACCACCAGATCGGCGGCCGCAACCGCCTCGGCCAGGGCTTCTCCATAGGGGTAGAGGGTCGCCACGTTGGCCCCCAGCGCCCCTGCGGCGTCCAGTGCCGCCTGTTTCAGGTCGAAGGCCGTCACCTCCGCATCCAACGCCGCCGCGGCACCAATGGCAGCCAGTCCCGCCTGACCACAGCCCACCACCACCACCCGGGCGCGAGGGACGCCGGGCATCTTCCCCAGCAGCACGCCCCGACCGCCATTCACGCCCTGCAACCAGCGCGCACCCTGGTGGATCGCCAGCACCCCGGCGATGCGGCTCATGGGTGCGAGCAGTGGAAAATGATCCCCTTCGCTCACTGTCTCGAATGCCCAGGCGTCAAGGCCGATGCGGCACAGCGCGTCCAGCAATTCCGGCGCCGCGGCCAGATGAAGAAAGGAAAACAGGCGATGATCCGCGCGCAGCAACGGCCACTCGGGCGGTATTGGTTCCTTCACCTTGACGATCAATTCACCGGCCGCATAAGTCGCTGCCGCATCGGCGGCGATCTCCACGCCGGCCAGGCGGTAAGCCGCGTCGGTATAGCCCGTGGCCGCACCGGCGCCGGCCTGCAGGGTGACGGTGTGGCCTGCCCGCACCAGGGCGGCGCAGGCATCGGGGATGAGCGCCACGCGGCCCTCATGGGATTTGATTTCCTTCGGGATGGCAATGTGCATTTCGGAACTCCTGGCAAAACCCGTCCGATAAGACGGAGCGTACAATTCAAGTCCCCTGTCTCAATGCAATAGGCCTTCCATGCTTCAGGACATCCGTGTCCATGCTCGGCTCGATGACATCGATCCAGCGCAATGGGATGCCCTCGATCCGAGCGGCTATCCCTTCCTGCGCCATGCCTTCCTGAGTGCCCTGGAGCATACCGGCTGCGTCGGACCCGGCTCAGGCTGGCAAGCCTGCCATCTGGCGGCTTATGCGGACGGCCGTCTGTGCGCCGCCCTGCCGCTCTATCGGAAAGCCCATTCCCTGGGCGAATTTGTCTTCGATTTTGCCTGGGCGGATGCCTACGACCGCCTCGGTTTGAGTTATTACCCCAAACTGGTCAACGCCATCCCTTTCACGCCGGCCGGCGGCCCCCGCGCCCTGCCGACGACGGCTGAAGCCGCGGAACTGCACCTTGGCCTGCTGCGCGCAGCAATAAGGCTGATGGAGCGCGACGGCCTGTCCTCGTTTCACTGCCTCTTCCCCGAGGAAGCCCAGGCCCGGCGCTGGTCCCGGGAAAGCGGCATGCTGCTGCGCCGCGCCTGTCAGTTCCGCTGGCACAATGCGGGCTTTGCCCATTTCGACGACCACCTGGCGACCTTCAGCGCCGAAAAACGCAAGAAAATCCGCCGTGAACGGCGCCGGGTGGCCGAGACGGGCCTGAGCCTGGAAACCTGGGCCGGCCGGGAGATGACGCCAAGGCGTTGGCAGGCGATCTATCCCCTGCTCGCCGACACGTTTCATCGCCACGGCCATCGCCCCTATCTCAATCAGGCCTTCTTTGAGGAAGTTGGACGCACCATGGGCGATCAAATGCACCTCTTCGTCGCCCTGGATGGCGCCACTCCGGTCGGCGCCGCGCTCACCTTCAGTGATTCCCAAACGCTCTATGGCCGCTATTGGGGCGTCAACGGGCAGTGGGATTGCCTCCATTTCGAGTTGTGTTACCACTTGGGGATTGAACACTGCATTGCCCATGGCCTCGCCGCCTACGATCCCGGCACCCAGGGGGAACACAAGCTGCCCCGGGGGTTTCTCCCCACTTTAAGCTGGTCGTTGCACTGGATCGCCGATCCGCGCCTGCGAGCGGCCATCGGTGATTTCGTGGAACAGGAAGCCCTGTGGGTCGACCGTTATGCTGCGCAGATGGCGCGCCACAGTCCACTCAAGTCATCCACGCCATGATCACGGTACTGCGCCCCCAGGACCCACCGGACCACTTCCCGGATCCAGCCCGCGCCTTGCGAGAACCCAACGGCCTGCTGGCGATTGGGGGAGACCTGTCGCCGCCTCGGCTGGTGGCCGCTTACCGGCGGGGAATCTTCCCCTGGTACAACCCCGGCGAACCCATCCTGTGGTGGTCGCCCGATCCGCGGGCCATTCTGCTCCCGGCCGCGGTCCACGTGTCGCACCGCCTGCGCCGCCGCATGCGCCAGGCGCCCTATCGCGTCAGCCTGAACGAGGCATTCCAGCAAGTTGTAACAGCATGCGCCGCACCGCGCAAAAGCGGCCCCGGGACCTGGCTGGTTCCCGAGATGCAGCAGGCCTATGGCCACCTGCATCGCGCCGGCTTCGCCCATTCAATCGAGCTGTGGCAGGGCGCCGATCTGGTGGGCGGCCTGTACGGCATTGCCCTGGGACGGGCCTTCTTCGGGGAGTCCATGTTCAGCCGGGTGCCGGACGCATCCAAGATGCTGCTGGCCATCCTCGGGCAACAATTGGCGCGGCGGGGCTATCGTCTGATCGACGGGCAGGTGGCTTCGGACCACCTGTTGCGCATGGGCGCCCAATTGTGGACCCGTGAGCGCTTCCTGCACGAACTCGCGCTGGCGATTGCGCAAAGTCCGTCCAGCCCGCTGACGCCGCTGGATGCCGACCTGCTCACGCCCGCTGGCGCAGTGCCCGACAACCACGCGCCCGTTGAACAAGAACCCGCCTTGTAGCACAATCCCAGCCCTTCGCAGGGCATTCCGCCCTTCTCATGATCGGGTTGCCATGTCCAAAGAAGATATGATCGAAATGCAGGGCAAGGTCATTGAAACCTTGCCGAACACCACCTTCCGGGTCCAATTGGAAAACGGGCATGTCGTCACTGCCCACATCTCGGGCAAGATGCGCAAGCATTACATCCGCATCCTGACCGGCGACATGGTGACCGTCCAGCTCACCCCTTACGACCTCAGCAAGGGCCGCATCGTTTTCCGGGGTCGCTAAACGGCCACAGCCCGCGACTCGACCTCCAGCGACAGCTGATCGTCCGTCACGTCGACTCGGACGCTCCCCCCTTCGGACAAGCGCCCGAACAGGATTTCATCGGCCAGCGGCCGCTTGATGTGCTCCTGGATCACCCGCGCCATGGGTCGGGCGCCCATATGGGGATCATAGCCGCGCTCCGCCAGCCAGGCGCGCGCCGCATCGCTCACCGTCAAGTGCACGCGCTTGCCCTCCAGCTGGACCTCCAGCTGCGTCAGGAACTTGTCCACCACATGCAGAATGGTCCCTGCATCCAGCGGCTTGAACTGGACAATGGCATCCAGGCGATTGCGGAATTCCGGTGAAAATGCCCGCTTGATGGTTTCCATCACATCCGTCTGGTGGTCCTGGATGGCAAATCCCATCGAGGGGCGCTGCATGGCCTCCGCCCCGGCGTTGGTGGTCATCACCAGGATGACATTGCGGAAATCCACCTTGCGGCCGTTGTTGTCCGTCAGGGTGCCGTGGTCCATGACCTGCAGCAGGAGGTTGAAGACATCCGGATGGGCCTTCTCGATTTCATCCAGCAGCACCACCGCATGCGGCGTCTTGAGAATCGCATCGGTCAACAGCCCGCCCTGATCGAAACCCACGTAGCCGGGAGGCGCACCAATCAGTCGCGAGACGGTGTGCCGTTCCATGTATTCGGACATGTCGAAACGGATCAGCTCGATGCCCAACACCTGGGCCAACTGACGGGTGACCTCGGTTTTGCCCACCCCCGTGGGGCCAGCGAACAGGAAGCTGCCGATGGGCCGATCCGGGTGCCCCAGGCCTGAACGGTTCATCTTGATGGCGTTGGCCAGATTGGCAATGGCCTCGTCCTGACCATAGATCACCAGCTTCAGGTCCCGATCCAGGTTGCGCATGGTATCGCGGTCGGAGCGGGAAACCTGTTTGGGTGGAATACGCGCCACCTTCGCGATGATCGCTTCCATATCGCCGGCGGTGACGGTTTTTCGCCGGCGGCTCTCCGGCAGCAACTGGAGACTGGCGCCCGCTTCGTCCACCACATCGATGGCCTTGTCCGGCAGGTGACGATCCGTGATGTAGCGCGCCGACAACTCCGCTGCGGCGCGCAGGGCGGGCTGGGTATAGCGAACCTTGTGAAACTCCTCGAAATGGCGCTGCAGGCCTTTGAGGATCTGATAGGTTTCATCCACCGTGGGTTCGGGGACATCGATCTTCTGGAAGCGCCGGGCCAAGGCGCGATCTTTCTCGAAAATACCGCGATATTCCTGGTAGGTCGTCGATCCGATGCATTTCAGATCGCCCGAGGCCAGCATGGGCTTGAGCAGGTTGGAGGCATCCATCACCCCGCCCGAGGCAGAACCAGCCCCGATCAAGGTGTGGATTTCATCAATGAACAGCACTGCCCCCTTCTGCTTGCGCAACTGGGACAGCACCCCCTTCAGACGCTTTTCGAAATCGCCGCGGTATTTGGTGCCCGCCACCAGTGCCCCCAGATCGAGGGAATAGATGGTCGATTCCTTGAGCACATCAGGCACCCGACCCTGGGTGATGAGCCACGCCAAGCCCTCGGCAATCGCCGTCTTGCCCACCCCGGCCTCACCTACCAGCAAGGGGTTGTTCTTGCGGCGGCGGCAGAGAATCTGCACCACCCGTTCCACTTCGGCCTCGCGCCCGATCAAGGGATCGATGCGCCCGCGGCGCGCCCGCGTGTTGAGATTGGCGGCATACAGATCAAGTGGGCTGGCGCTTTCCTCGCGTTCGCCCGCGCTGTCGGCACTCTCGCCAGGGGCACTGCCGTCCTCGGGCTCCTCGTGATCGTGGACCTTGCGGATGCCGTGGGAGATGAAGTTGACCACATCCAGGCGCGAGACCGATTGCTTGTTGAGCAGAAAGACCGCCTGGGCCTCCTGCTCGCTGAAGATGGCCACCAGCACATTGAGCGCGGTGACCTCCTTCTTGCCGGCCGATTGCACATGGAAGAAGGCCCGTTGCAGCACCCGCTGAAACCCCAGCGTGGGCTGGACGTCGTGGTGATCGCGACCCCCCACCACCGGGGTATGGCTGTCGATGTATTCGCGCAACTCCCGCCCCAGTTGGGCCAGATCCGCACCGCACAGGCGCAGCGCTTCGGCCACCATGGCGTTGTCGAGCAAGGACAGGAGCAAGTGTTCCACGGTAATGAACTCGTGCCGCTTGGCACGGGCCTCGTTGAACGCGGCGTTGATGGCGAATTCCAGCTCTTTGCTCAACATGGCGAACGCTCCGTGGCGGGCGCAGGCCGTCTGTCAACATCTGGACAGACCGGCGGGCTGATGATCAACAAACTCTACTGCTCGAAAAAACCTCAGGCCTCCTCCATGGAGGACATCAAAGGGTGCTGGTGCTTACGCGAGTACTCGTTCACTTGGGACACCTTGGTCTCGGCGATCTGGGCCGGGTAGACACCGCACACTGCCTTGCCCTGGGTATGCACCTGGAGCATCACATGGGTCGCCTGGGTCCGATCCATGCTGAAGAACCGCTCCAGGATATGCACCACGAACTCCATGGGGGTGAAGTCATCGTTCAGCAGCACCACTTTGTAGAGCGGCGGTGGTTTGAGCTTGGGCTTGGCGTTTTCAACGACCGCATCGCCGTCGCCCTCACCCGGCCGGTTGGATTCCATCATACGCGCAAAGCCGCCATTGGAAACACAGCCAATAC
>WOZT01000298.1 GCA_011620145.1 Gammaproteobacteria bacterium
TGCTCCGGCGCGGCCGGCAGAATGCGCTCGAAGCGGTCGATGCCGGCCTGTTCGAACCGATCGAGGAAGGGTGGCAGCGCTTCGAGCCCTTGAATACTGGCGAGATCCGACCAGCCCGGTGGACCGCATTCGGTGGAGAGATCTGCGGGCAGATAACTTTGGCACTGGTTCAGCTCGCCGGCACTGGAAAGGCTCCAGAGCATTGCCTCACGCGTCTGGAGATTGGCTTGCAGCAAACCCACCCAGCCCGCAGGCGCCAAGTGCAACTGAAGCGCTTCCAAGACCATCCTGGCGCCGATCTCGGGCGCGGGATTTTCCCGCAAGCGTTGCTGGATCCGCTGCAGACGGCGCAGTAGCGGGATAGCCGACGTGCCCAGATCTGCCTGCGCGCCGGGTTCCAGCAAGGCGGCCACCGCCTGGACTTGATCCGCTCCGTCGCGAAGCGACAGCACGCACAGATTGGCAGCCGATTCCCCCGGCCCCGTGGGTGGGGGCAGCGGGACACAGATGGAGCCTTCGGCTTCAAGAGCCGGTCGCACCAATTCCAGTTGCGCCTGTGATCCGATGGGCCGACCTTCCCGAAAAGCGCCATAGCGGCGCGCCAGATGTTGAATTCCTGCCTGGTTTTCCTGGCATGCGGCCTGATTGCGCCACAGACACAGACCTTGGGGGGTCCATAGCCAAAGTGGCCGCGGCAGGGATTCCAATAGCTGCAAGCCCAATTCCGCTCCCAGTGCCGGCATGCTTTCCATTTCCTTCTTGGGATAGCAGCACACCAGTTCGTACACCGATCGGCCAATCAGGCAGCGGCGCACATGGGCAACCATGAGTATGGCTTCGTTCTGGGTATTCTGAATCCGGATTTCCAGCCGCAGGGTATGTGGATGGCGAGGATCCATGCCTTTTAACCGGCCTAACAATGCCACCTGTTCCTCGGTGGGGATGCGGGACAGCAAGGGATAATCGAGGAGGGCGTGCGGGTCGGCGTGACCCAGGAGGCCTGAAAAGGCCGGGTTGCAGGCCACGACTTTGCCTTTGCGGGCCAGGACCAGGGGAATCGGGGCCTGTTCGAGCAGGGTCCGCCAGAGGGTTTCACGGCGGCGATGGGCACTTGCCTGACGCACCAGCCAAAAGGTCCAGAAAGCCGTGGTCAGCAGGATGAACAGTAAGTTGTTGAGCATGCGCAACATGGGCAACACGCCTGGATCAGGCGCCGCGATGCGCAGCAGACTCTCGCTGAAGCCGATCCAGGCCAGGGCAAGTGCGGCAAACAGCGCTGGAAGGGCGAGCAGTCCAAACCAGCGCGATGTGTCAAGACGGGGCAGGACAGAGATTGTTGAAGCAGGAAAGCGCATGGGTCTTGCCTCGACCGGGAACGTTGAATGATGCCGTTCCCTGGCCGCTCAGCAATCGGATCATCCCGGCGCTGGATCTAACGCTGTTATTGTAACAAAGCCTAGGCGCGGGCAGAGGGGCTGGCCGGCGCGTCGCGAAGCGTGATGTCACTGAAGTGTCATGTCGCATTGATGTAATACGGTCGCTTCTCGAATGCAGCGGATGGGGATTCCATGGAAAACAAAACCGTTCTGATCGTGGATGATGAAAAGGCCGTGCGTCAGATGGTCGCCTTTTCGCTGTCGCGGGAAGGCTTCACCGTACTTGAAGCGGGGGATGCAACCGAAGCCCGCGCCCAGGTGGCCGATGGGCGTCCCCAGGTGATCCTGCTGGACTGGATGCTCCCCGGCATCTCCGGGCTGGAACTGGCCCGCACCCTCCGCAAGGACAGCCTGGCGCGGGAAATCCCCATCATCATGCTGACTGCGCGCACCGAGGAAGAGGACAAGATTCGCGGTCTCAATGTCGGCGCGGACGACTATGTGACCAAACCATTTTCGCCCCGGGAGCTCATTGCCCGCATCCATGCCGTGCTGCGCCGCAGCATCAACACCCCCAACGAGGAGGTGCTGGAGGCGGGCGGCATGCGGCTGGATGTGACCGGTCACCGCGTGGCCATCGGTGAGGAGGGTGTAAGCCTGGGACCGACTGAATTTCGCCTGCTGCATTTTTTCATGGGGCACCCCGAGCGGGTCTATAGCCGCAGCCAGTTGCTGGACCGGGTGTGGGGACCCAGTGTCTACGTGGAAGAGCGCACGGTGGACGTGCATATCCGGCGGCTGCGCAAGGCGCTGGAGAATCATGGCGTCGCGCATCTGGTCCAGACCGTGCGGGGAGCGGGATACCGATTCTCTGCCCAAGGCTGAGGCATGTCGCCCTGGAGCCGTGAATTCTGGCGATTGGCATTCCTCTTGGCCGTGGCCGGCGGCACGGCCGCTCTGGCGGGAGAGCCGGCATGGGGCCTGTGCGCCGGGCTTGCGGTTTATCTGGCCTGGCACCTGTGGCAATTGCGTCGCCTGGAATTGTGGCTGGCCGGGCGGGGCAAGCGGCTGGACGACAGCCGCCTGGATATCTGGGCGGAAGTCGCGGCCCAGGTGCTGCGCATCAAACGCCGCAGCCAGAAGCGCAAGCGCCGCCTGTCATTGATCCTCAAGCAGTTCCTTCGATCCACGGCTGCTTTGCCGGATGGCACGGTGGTGCTGTCCGCCGATTCCCGCATCGTCT
>WOZT01000135.1 GCA_011620145.1 Gammaproteobacteria bacterium
AATTCCCATTCCAGATGCGTAGTCCCCGCAAGGAGCACCCGCCCGTGAGCATCATGCCGATGAACCTGAACCTTCCCGCCCCTGACGATCTCCCGCTCCAGCCCGCTTCCGAGGACATCTGGGACAAGAAATATCGCCTCAAGACCAAGGCCGGCAAGGTGTTGGACCTGACCGTGGACCACACCTACCAGCGCGTGGCGCGGGCCTTGGCAGACGTGGAAACCCCGGCGCTGCGCGAGGCGTGGTACGCCAAATTCCTGTGGGCCCTGCGGCGCGGCGCCATCCCCGCCGGACGCATCACCTCCAACGCCGGCGCCCTGGAACACAAGCCCGCCACCTCCACCATCAACTGCACCGTGTCCGGCACCATCCGCGACTCCATGGATGACATCCTGGACAAGGTCCACGAAGCAGGCCTCACGCTCAAGGCCGGTTGCGGCATCGGCTATGAATTCAGCACCCTGCGCCCGCGCGGCGCCTATGTCTCCGGCGCCGGCGCCCACACCTCGGGGCCGCTGTCCTTCATGGACATCTACGACGCCATGTGTTTCACGGTCTCCTCGGCCGGCGGCCGGCGCGGCGCCCAGATGGGCACCTTCGACGTAGGCCATCCGGACGTGGTGGACTTCGTCCGCGCCAAGCGCCAGGACGGCCGCCTGCGCCAGTTCAACCTGTCGCTGCTGATCACCGATGAATTCATCCACGCCGTCAAGACCGATGCCGACTGGCCGCTCGCCTTCCCCATCAAGCGCAAGGAAGCCACAGCGGACGGTATCGACGTCCACCACGACGCTGACGTCCTGTGGCGCGAATGGCCCACCCACGACGATTACATCGTCAACGACGCCGGACTGGTGGCCTGCCGCATCTACAAGCGCATCAAGGCGCTGCGCCTGTGGGACCTCATCATGAGTTCCACCTACGACTTCGCCGAACCCGGTTTCATCCTCATCGACCGGGTGAACGAGGACAACAACAACTGGTTCTGTGAACACATCCGCGCCACCAACCCCTGCGGCGAGCAGCCGCTGCCGCCCTACGGCGCCTGCCTGCTGGGCTCGGTCAACCTGACCAAGTTCGTGCGCGACCCCTTCACCGAACACGCCCGTTTCGACTGGGACGAATACCGCGAAGTGGTGCGCATCTTCACCCGCATGCTGGACAACGTGGTGGAAGTCAGCGGCCTGCCGCTGCCGCAGCAACAGGAAGAAATCCGCCGCAAGCGCCGCCACGGCATGGGCTTCTTGGGGCTGGGCTCCGCCGCGACCCTGTTGCGCCTGCGCTACGGCTCGCCCGAATCCATTGCCTTCACCGAACAGGTCGCGCGGGAAATGGCGATCGCCGGCTGGGAGGTGGCGCTGGAACTGGCCGAGGAGAAGGGCACCGCGCCAATCATGGACGAACCCTTCGAGGTCACCCATGAGATGCTCCACAAGCGCCCGGAGATGGCCAAAGACGGCCTCAAGGTCGGCGACCAGGTCCCCGGCCGCGTGCTGTGGGCGCGCTACAGCCGCTACATGCAGCGCGTCGCCAGCGTGCGCCCGGATCTGATCGAGGCGCTGGCCGAGCGCGGCGGACGCTTCACCCACCACAGCTCCATCGCGCCCACCGGCACCATTTCGCTGTCGCTCGCCAACAATGCCAGCAACGGCATCGAGCCCAGCTTCGCCCACCATTACTCGCGCAACGTGATCCGCGAGGGGCGCAAGACCAAGGAAAAGATCGACGTCTTCTCCTACGAGCTGCTGGCCTACCGCAGCCTGGTCAATCCCGAGGCCGACCCCAACGGCGAAAGCGCCGAAACCCGGCTGCCGGATTATTTCATCACCGCCGAGGACATCACCCCACGCCAGCACGTCGACATCCAGGCCGCCGCGCAAAAATGGGTCGATTCCTCCATCTCCAAGACCGCGAACGTGCCCACCGACTACCCCTTCGCGGACTTCAAGGAAATCTACCTCTACGCCCACGAAAAGGGCCTGAAGGGTTGCACCACCTTCCGCTTCAACCCGGCCGCCTTCCAGGGTGTGCTGGTGAAGGACAAGGACCTGGCCAACACCACCTATGTCTTCACCCTGGCCGATGGCACCGAGGTGGAAGTGAAGGGCAACGAGGAAGTGGAATACGACGGCGAAACACACAGCGCCGCCAACCTGTTCGACGCCCTCAAAGAAGGCTATTACGGCCGGTTCTGAATAGAGTCAGGCGTCCGGCCAACGCGCAGGATGCCGCCCCGATTGTTTGAATTGAAATGAGCGCCGCGATCGCGCGCCGGGAGCAGTCCATTATGGCCATCAAGATCAACCAACCCATCATCGGCTACCAGGTCGCCAGCGACGAGACCAAGACGCCCGCGCCTGCCGCCGTCCCCCAGCCGCCCCGCGACAACGTCATCCAGATGCACGAGCGGCTGGAGCGGCCCGACCTGCTGGTGGGCGCCACCTACAAGATCAAGCCGCCGGTGGGCGACCACGCCATGTACATCACCATCAACGACCTGGTGCTCAACGAAGGCACCGAGCATCAACACCGCCGCCCCTTCGAGATCTTCATCAACTCCAAGAACATGGAGCATTTCCAGTGGATCGTGGCGCTCACCCGCATCATCTCCGCCGT
>WOZT01000045.1 GCA_011620145.1 Gammaproteobacteria bacterium
CAATGGCGGACGATTTTCTCCTGCATGCTGGGGCGGCGGTAATAGGGGAGCAGCAGGCGGACAAAAAGGTTTTCAAATCCCGGCAGATACATCCCCAGGATCAATGCGGCCTGTACGGAAGGCTTGGCCTGGTGCTGCGCCGCCAGCAGCAAACCCCCGGTCAACAGCAGCGAGCCGCCGCTCATGCCCACCAGCAACGGCGGCGTATGGGAATGGGCGCAGATGTGGGCAATGTCTTCAATCAAGAGCGGCGGGTAGCCGTAGCCGCACTGGCCCTGGTACCGGTAATGCGCCTCCCACACCGAGCCGATCCCCGGCGTGGCCAGCATGCCGTGGATCAGAGCGTCGCTGTAGGCGCCGCGCAAGGGATCGAAGCCGCCGGGCGTGAGGAGTACCGGCCGACCCTGGTCCGCTGCCGGGTTTTCCCTGAGCGTGGTCTTGACGAAATACATGCCGCGCGGCTGGTAGCCCTGCCAGTGGGTGGCGTGCTCGCTGTGGAGCGCCTCGGTTTCGCGCAGATGGTGGGCCAAGGGCGCCGACTCATGGGGATCCGCCGGGGCGACTGGGGGGCTTTGGCTCATGCTGAAGACTCGCTGATTTTAGGCTCAAGGGGGTTAAGGGCTCTCGGATGACATCGGCCGCTGAAGTCCTGCGCTGAAGATTCAGGATAGTCGGCCCGGTGCCGGTTTGAACATCGTCTGCTGATTTCCCTGTTTCCCTGTTTCGCAAGTGAGTCGCAGGTCAAAGCCCGATCCAGCGCGCCAGCCAGGGCAGGGCCATGGCCGTCAGCAGACCGGTCAGGCCAAGTCCCAGCGAGGCAAACGCCCCGGCCAGGGGGCTGATCTCGAAGGCCTTGGCGGTGCCGAAGCCGTGGGCGGCGACGCCCAGCGCAAAGCCCTGTACGGCAGGATCGCGGATCTTCATCAGCCGGTAGGTGAGGGGCGCGAACAGGCATCCCAGTACACCGGTCACCAGGACCAGGCCGGCGGCGAGGGACGGCGAGCCCCCCAGGCTTGCTGCGACACCCATGGCGATGGGCGTGGTCACCGATTTGGGCAGCAGCGAGTGCAAGCTGACCGGGGAGAGACCGAGCCAGGTGCCGAGCATCCATGCGCTGGCGACCGCGAGGCTTGCGCCCAGGATGAGCGCCGCCGGCAACGCCCACCCCATGCGCCGGATGTGGCCGAGGTTGCGGTACAGCGGAACCGCGAGTGACACGGTGGCTGGCCCCAGCAGGAAATGGATGAAGGCCGCGCCGTCGAAATAGCGGGCGTAGTCCACATGCCCCACGATCAGTACCATCATGATGACAGCCATGGCGCTGATGGCCGGGTGCAGCAATGCGGGTCGCCCGGTGAGGTGGTAGAGCCGCAGCGCCAGGGCATAGCTGCCCAGCGTCAGCAGCAGCGCGCTGGGGATGGCCGTGGCTTGGTCGGCCCAGAGCCAGGCCCACAAGGCGTTCAACGCTGCTTGTTCCGCAGCATCCACGCCAGCGTCCAGGCCGTGACGCACAGGGTGAGGAGCGTGCTGGCCGCCAAGGCGAGCAACAGCGGCCCGCCTTCGGCGCGCAGGGCAGCCGCATGGGTCATGAGGCCCACCCCGGCGGGGATGAACAACAGGGAGAGGTGGCGCTGGATGAGGGCGCTCACCCGCTCCAGCTCGGCGGAAACACCGCGCCGGATCATCAGTGCGGCCAATAACAGGGCCATCCCGAGTACCGGGCCGGGCACGGGCAGTCCGGCGACATGAGCCAGGACCTCGCCGGCCAGGGTGAATCCCAGCAAGGTCAGCAGGGCGTGGAGGCCATCCATGGTGTCGCGTCCGGTCAGCGTTTTGCGGGGCGGACCAGGTGGGTCATGGTGCCGAAGGCTTTGAGCCGCAGGCTGTCCGCGCCGAAGATCTGCACCAGGTTGTGGGTCAGGCCGTCTTCGCGGCGCAGGCTCTGGGCATGCGCCACCAGGGCTTCACCGGCTGCCGGCTCGCAGAAAGCGGTCTGGATGCTGAGGGTCACCGCCATGCCGAGATCGGTGGCGAGGGAGCAACCGGCGCCGCCGCCCGTGTTATCGAGCAGGGTCAGGATTTGTCCCGGCGCGACCTGTCCGGCCCAATCGTCCTGTTCCACGATGATTTCCTGGCGCATCAGGCACAGGCCGTCCCCCATCCATTCGGTGATGCACCCTGGATGGGCACGTCCCATGGCCTGGTTGAAGAGCTTGACCATCGGCGCGAAACGGCTGGTGGCGGCATCCGAGGGTTGGGGCAGGGCGGGTAGCGCGCCTTCCGGCTGGTTGGGATGGCTGACGGCCGCGCCGGAGGGGCCATTGCGGAACACCACGTGAGCGCGGGCGATGGCTGTGCCGGCTTCATTGCGAGCTTCCACAGCCGCGAAACTGAACTCGCGGGTGCGGCGCGACAACTCGGCCACGGCGGTCAAGGCCTCCCGACCGCCACCGGTCAGGTAGGAAATCTGGAAATCCAGCGTCTGCGGCAGCGGGTCGGTGGCCTGCTCCGATTGCCCCCAGACCAGGAGCTTGGCGGCATCATGAAGGAAGCTGGCCAACATGCCGCCATGGGTGCGACCCGACATGTTCATGTTGCTGGCGCGGTAGGGGAG
>WOZT01000142.1 GCA_011620145.1 Gammaproteobacteria bacterium
TGCGCCTGCAACCAATCCACGAATTCGGAAAGGGGCAGATTCAGGCGCTGAATCCCATGCTGCGCCAGAAAGCGCGCCTCGTTGCGGGTGGGCTCGGCGTTGAGCACGGCGTAGTGGGTGTCCGTCGAGCGCTTCATGATCTGATGGGCAAACATGCGCTCGGTCTGGCTGGTGAAGCGGCAGCCCAGGAACAGGAAAGAGCGCCCACGCCGGCGTTCCTGGACCAGACCGGGAATGGGCGTCTGGATGTCGATTTCGGTGAGGACTTCCACGAAATCGGAATCGGACACGAGGAAGTTGCGATTGGGAGCCAACGCGCCCCAGGGTTGGTAGAGGGCGAGGGACCAATCAGCGGCCACGTCGGCTTCCACCGGCGCGCCGTCAAGGGTCAGGTGGTTCACCCAGGTGCCGAACTGCTCCGCCTGGCTGGCGGCCTGGATCAGCCCCACATCCATGCGGTCCATGAGGGCGCTGCGCATGGCATCGTCATACCAGAGCTGGACGATCAACGGCAGTCCGGGCAGGCCGGCCAGGATGTGGTGCAGGCTGGATGGCGTCAGTTGTGGCGCGAATGCCTGACTCATCAAGTCGGTGAGGGTCTTGCGGTGTTTGAAGTTCTCGATGTACTGGGCGCTGGCGCTCAGATTACCGCGGGCCCGACCGGGAACCGTCACCTTGCTGCCCAGGAAAGTTGCCAGCGCCTCCGGGGAAGCCGGAACGGTGGCGGCTTCCGGGCAGAGCGCGAGCGTGCCGGACCCCAGGTAGGGAATCACGCCACCCCGATCCAGGCCAGCCAAGAGTTCATCAAGCCATTGGGTGTTGTTCATGCCGCGGCCACCTGAGCCAGGGCCTGCTCCCGCAGGGCGGTGATGGCCTCGGGCGCCACGCGGAACACGGCGCGACCGCCGGAAAGGGTCAGGTAGGAAAGCCCATGCTGCTGGGTCAGAAAGTTGAACCACTGCTGGGCGGTGCAGCCGGATGGCCGTTCGCCGATTTCCGTCACGGTGCCATCGGGGGCAAAGCGGACGTGAATCATGATGTCCTGGGTGCTCATACGAGATCTCCTTGGCGGCAGTGACTGCCTATTACCTATAGATAGATGGCGGAGCCGGCGCCTACGTTGAGGGAGGCGTCCTTGGCGGTCTGGACGATGAAATCGACTTCTTCTGCATCGAGGTGGGCATGGAAAGGCAAGGCCAGGGCGCGGTCGGCCAGCTTGTCGGTGACCCACAAATCCTGGCGCGGGCGCTGTTTGTCGAAATAGCGCGACTGCCGGTGCAAGGGCAGGCAATAGGCCGCCGCCTGCACCCCCGCGGTCGCCAGGTCATCGACAATGGCATCCCGGCTGCTGCGGCTGAAGCGGGTGCCCAGGTGAACCAGTGACAGGAACCAGTGCACCTCGTCCACATCCGGGGCGACATAAGGGGGTTTGATGCCCTCGAAGGTCTGGATGACCTTGAGGTAATACGCCTCCACGGCCTTGCGGCGGGCCAGGATTTCATCCAGCCGGGTCCATTGCGCCAATCCCAATGCCGCATTCAGTTCGCCAATGCCCGCGTGGGCCACGGGCAGCCCACCCGCCACCACCGACGTGCGATCAGAGAGGGTACGCTCGCGCAGCAGGCGCAACTTGGCCGTGAGATTGATGTCATCGGTCAGCACCATGGCGCCCTGGCTGCAGGCCAGGGGTCCGGGCTGGGTGAAGTCGAGGATGGCGCAGTCGCCGAAACTGCCCACGACACGGCCCTGATAGGTCGAACCGATGGCCTCGCTGGAATCCTCGATCAACAGTAAACCGTGTTGACTGGCCAAGGCCCGCAACCCGCTCCAGGGCGCTGGATGCCCATTGGCATTGGCCACCAGCAGGGCCTGGGTTTGGGACGTGAGGCGCGGCGCCACCTTGTCGGGGGTCAGGCAGCCTGACCAGTAATCGACATCCGCAAACACCACCCGGGCACCCGCGAGGACGACGGCGTCGGCAAGCTGGCGCCAGCCATAGGATGGCACCACCACCTCCGCGCCGGGCCCGATGCCGGCCGCCTGGAGCACCAGCCACAGGCCGAGGGTGGAGCTGCTCACGGCGATGGCATGGCGACGCGCCATGCGGCGGGCCACGGCCTCCTCCAGCCGTTCGGTCAGGGGGCCGGCGCTGATGTAGGGCGAACCGAGCACAGCGGTGACCATCTCCAGTTCCAGCGCGCTGATGTCGGGATCGCTGAGCAGGATGTCGAGATCCGTGGGCTTCATGGCGCGCGCACCTCCCGTCGCTTGGCCACCACCAGGCCGGTGGCCGCCTCCACATCCTGGGTCAGTTGCCAGCAATGAGTGGCGTTATCCACCAGATAAAGCGCGAAGCCGGGATACTCCCGGTAGGGCTGGCCTTCGGTCATGTCGGATGCGTCACAGACGGTGATCACCCGACCGGGCAGGTCGCGCCGCAACTGCGACAGCCAGTCAGCGGGCACATCGGCGCCCAGGATGGCTTCGATGCGTTCCAGCTCCACGGCCTGCATGCTCACTCCCCCACCCGGCGCGCTTCCACCGTCAACGGCAGCGGGGTATCCGCCGCCAGGGCCGGCAATTCCAGCCGCCAGCCATTGGCCAGGGTCACGATGCCGCCCCACATCTCGGGGTTGTCCATTCCCACAATGGGCTCTTCCAGGTCTTTCTTGGGCACATAGGCCGACAAGGCCCCTGCGGCGTCCCGGCGAATCATGACTTTCATCTGGCGTTCCCCTTGAATGTAAATTCAGCCGCTGCCGAGCGCGTCGGCGGCGGCCTCGGGTGCCAAGGTGGACAGGATGTCCGGCAGAACGGTCAGCAACCGCTCAACCTCGGCGATGGTGTTGTATCGAGAAAAGGAAAATCGCACCGCGCCGCTGGCCAGGATCTCGTCCTTGTGCATGGCCATCAGCACATGGGAGGGCTGGCTGCCGCCCACGGTGCAGGCCGCGCCATTGGCCACGGCAAACCCGGCCCGGTCCAGGCGATCCACCAGGGCTTCACCCTCGATCCCGGGGAAACTGATGTTGCTGGTGCCCGCGAGCCGTTCGGCGTGGCCGCCATTGATGTGTGCCGTGGGGAAAATCGCCCGAATCCCGGCTTCCAGCCGGTCGCGCAGGAGAGCGATCGGCGCGGTCGTGCCTGACAGTGATTCCGCCGCGAGGCGGCAGGCGGCGCCCAGGCCGACAATGCCGGGCACGTTCAGGCTGCCGCCGCGCCGGCCGCGCTCCTGGGTGCCGAAAAACAACGGGGGCAGATTGACGCCATTGCGGATATAGAGCGCGCCGATGCCCTTGGGGCCATGCAGCTTGTGGCCGGACAGGGACAACAGATCGATCGGCGTGCGGTTCAGGTCGATCACCCGCTTGCCGACCGTCTGGGCCGCATCCACATGCAGCAACACCCCGCGCGCCTGGGTCAGGGCGGCGATTTCCTCGATCGGAAACAGCACGCCGGTTTCGTTGTTGGCGGCCATGACGGACACCAGGGCGGTTTGCGGCGTGAGCGCCGCCTCCAGGTAATGCAGCCGCAAGCGGCCTTCCCGGTCGACCGGCAGATAGGTGACCATCACGCCCTGCTGCTCCAGATGGCGGCAGAGCTTGAGCACGGCGGGATGTTCCACCACGGTCGTGATGATCTGCCGCTGCCCGGGCCGCAGGGCCAGAGCGCCCTGGATCGCCCAATGAATGCTTTCGGTGGCCCCGCTGGTGAAATGGATGTCCTTGGCCTGGGCACCCAGCAAGGCGGCCACCTGCGCTCGCGCCTCGCGCACGGCAGTGGCCGGCGCGTCGGCGAAATGGTGGGGACTGGACGGATTGCCGAAATCCTCGCCCAGATAGGGCAGCAGGGCTGCCAGCGCTTCGGGCGCAAGGGGGGTCGTCGCGTTGTGATCAAGATAGACGGATGACATCACCACACCTCAGGGCCAGAGCAGCCGGTCTGGATCCTCGTTCAAAACGTCCAACACGGTATTGAGCGAATCAAACGCGCCGTGAACTATCCACGCCCGCAGCGCATGATCGCGGCGATAGAGCAGCCAGCCGCGCTCGCGGGGAAGGTGTTCGATGCGGGCAATGTCGATGACACCACCAGCGGCGTCCACGTTGCGCGAGCAACAGGGACTCTCGATGCGGTAACCGCCAGGGATCGGGATCACGGCCGGCTCCACATAGCGGTAGCGCCGCCGGTCTTCCAGGCGCCGTGCGATGCGCCGGCAATCGAATTCATTGGGGTGGACGCCAACCATCTGGTCGGACTGCGCCACAAAAGCGGTGGAATGCATGGTCTCCCCCCTGGCGCCATTCGCCATGGCGCCGCCGAGCAGGCGCCTCGCCAGTGCTTGAACGCGCCCTGCGAGCCAGCCCGCAGATGCCGTCCCGGCAAGCTCGGCCGCTTCGGTGGCTCCGGTGGACGCTGGCGACACGAGGCTCAGCACCCGCAGGCGATTCATTGCCCGGCCTCATCCAGCGAGGCAACCGACGCATCAGCCTGGGGAACCCGATCCAGGGAAATGAGCTCCTTGGCCTTCATGCCGACGCGGTGGCCGCTGTCCAGGAAATCCACCCCATAGATGTAGAACTGCTGCAGGAAGGTGCCGATGTTGCTGACATAGCCCACATCGCCCTTGCGCACCAGGATCTCGCCGATGTCCTTGCCCACATAGGTGCCATCGTTGCGGATGGTCTTGCGGGACTGCACCTTCTCGCCAAAACGGAAGGCGGGTTGATTGTCCAGTTCACCAATCATGCCGTCGCTCATGGGAGTCTCCTTTCGATTGACGATGGGTTATCCACGGCCACAAATCGGGTCGAGGATGTCGGGATTGCCTGCCCAGCGCATCTGGGCCAATTGGCGGACCTCGCTGTCCTCATCCGTGAGCAGCGGCCCCAATTGGGTTACCGGTAACCGCCGCGTCACTTCATAACGCACCCGCCAGTCCGGATCCGTCCGCAGGGCGCTGAGCCGCCCTGCGGGCAGGCGTTCGATGGCCACCAGCCGGACCGCCGGATCCGGATCCCGGGCCAAGCGCGGCAACAGCGTGGTGTCGGCGCGCGCGGCCACCACTTTGCGCACCTCGGACTCGGGATCCGATGCCATCAGGGGCAGCAGCCCTGTGGGCAGTCGCTTGGCGACAATCTGCCGCACGTAGTAATCGGGGTCGTGGATCATGGGATACAAATGTGCGGGACTGATGCGGGAGGCCACGCGGATCCGCACCTCCCGATCCGGATCCCGGCTCAGCTTGTGCAACTGGCCCAGCGGTAGCCGCATGGCCACACTCCAGCGCACTGTTTCGTCCGGATCGGTGAGCAGCGCCGACAGGTGGAACAGGTCGGCGTACTTGGCCGCCACCGCCCGCACCTCGAAATAAGGATGGGAAAGCGCCGCGTTGGCCCGTTCGGGGTTCATGGCGAAGAAGCGGTCGATGCGCCGGGCATAGCGATCCTGGATGCAGGACCAGCGCAGCCCGCAGGTCTCGCGCAACAGCAGGTCCTGATGGACACAGTTGGCGCAGTCGACCGGCTGCCCGACCCAGTCGATGGCCTCATCGATCTCGTCGCGGAGAAGGGTGCGCTCAGTCATCGTCATCCCTGCCCTGCCGTTCGACCACCTGCAAAAGCACCCGGCCGCCCAGTTTGTCGCCGGGGTCCAGTTCCGCCAGCTTCTCCAGCATGGCCTGCCCCGCCGCCGGCTCGCCCAGGCGCAGGTTCAGGTAACCGCAGCCTTTGAGGCAAAACAGATAAAACCGCGGCAGCGCCGCCGCGAAATCCCCGAACGGCGCATCTCCGGGACGCACCGCCCGCCAGTCCGGCTGGAGGTTCGCCGCCTTGGCCGCCCAGTCCAGGCAGCGCAAGCCCACCGCGAGCGTCTCCCGCAGTCGCCCACCATAGAAATGAAAGCGGTAAAAGCCGATCAGCACGGCCGGATGATCGGGGGCCAGATCCTGAGCCCGAGCCAGATGGGCCCGGCACAAGGCCTCGTCGGGGTAGTCGCGGCCGGCCGCCTCCAGGGCATCCCGGGCCGCGTCGGGCAAACCCGCCGCACAACAGATGACCGCCGTGGGGTCGAGCGGCCACGCCCACGCCCCGGTGGCATCCGGGGTGTCGACGCTGATCTGGCCGGAGCGCGCGGTCATGGCGGCGGCGTCCTTCACGATTCGGCCGCGGGGGCGGCCCGTCGCGCGATGGTGCTGACGGGCACCGTACCCATGCCCGGTGCGGGCGCGCTGGCGCTGCTGCAGGCGCAGGCACCCTTGCCCCGGGTCTGGAACACCAGGCCGCTGGTGGTGGCGGTGTCGGTGAAATCCATCGTGGCCCCATCCAGTATTTCGGCGCTTTCCGCCGGCAGGAACAGACGCAGTCCCGCCTGTTCAAAGACGACATCCCCCGCCTGCGGCACGGGCTCCACGCTGAACTCGCTGTTCAATCCGGAGCAGCCTCCAGGGGTGACCACCAGACGGAAGCCATAGGTGTCGCCGCCACCGAAGCGCACCATGCGTTGGATGAATTTTTGCGCTGCCGGCAGAATGCTTAATTCCATGATCCGAATCTCCTTCAGGCGCGCGGTTGGTAGCGCGGTTGGGCGGGGTCGATGATGCAGGTGTTGTCCACTGGGCACACGGCCATGCACTGGGCTTCATCGAAGTAACCGATGCATTCGGTGCATTTCTTTGGGTTGATGATGAAGACGCCGTCCTTTTCGTAGATGGCGACGTTGGGGCAGACGGGTTCACAGGCCGAGCAGCCCGTGCACTGGGAAGCGACAATCTTGAATGACATGGTTTTCTCCTGGCGTGCTGAAAAGATGGGGGACGGACAGAGTCCCGAGGCGTGTCCACTCCGTTCCGCCCCCCACCACGAACGACCCACCTCTGATCAGGCGGCCACGTACGCTCCTTGGCGGATCTCGGCATCCCCCTTGGCCTGGTGCACGATCTCGCCACTTTCGACCTGATCCAGATAGGCCTTGTAGTAAGCGATGACCGAGCGCTCGATGAACTCGTGGGCGTAGCTGTCCACGGGTTCAATGCCGGCCTGCTTCAGCGTGTCCTTCGGGCAGCCCCCGATCTTGGAGGCGAACACGGCGACGCAGTCATTGATGGCACGGATGGTGGTGGTCAGGGCGTCTTCTTCACCGAAGCCCCCCTGGCAATACAGGTCCACCCGGCGATGGCCGACGAACTTGGCGCCTTCCACGCTGGCCTCGTAGATCTGGAACTCGCTGACATGACCGAAGTGCTCGTTGATCTTGCCGCCGCCCTTGGTGGCCACGGCGATGAGCACCTTGATGTCGCTGAGCTTGCCGGCCAGTTGCGCCAGTTCCTCGCGCTTGGCGGTGACCTGTTCCTGGCGCTTGCGCTCGACCTCGACCTGGTAGGCCTTGCGGGTTTCCCCGTCGTAGTTGACCTCCATGGCCATGATCTTGTCGGTGGTGAACTCCGCCGAGCGATCCTCACCCAGCAGGCCCACCGCGTCGGCGCGGCACTGCCGGCAATGGCGCATCATGTTCATCTCGCCGGAGCAGGAATCCTGCAGGGCTTTCAATTCCTGGGCAGTGGGGCCGCGCTGGCCATTCAGGCCAAACACGGTGCCGTGCTCGGGAGAGGAGATCAGCGGCATGATGTTGTGCAGGAAGGCGCCACGGGACTTGACCGCGCGGTTGACCTCCACCAGATGCTGGTCGTTGATGCCCGGAATCATCACCGAGTTGACCTTGCACAGGATGCCCCGCTCGGTCAGCATCTCCAGACCCTGGAGCTGGCGTTCGGTCAGGATGCGGGCCGCGTCGATGCCCTTGTAGCGTTTGTTCTGGTAGTAGATCCAGGGATAGATCTGGGCGCCCACCTCGGGATCCACCATGTTGATGGTGATGGTGACGTGGTCCACATTGAAGCCGGCGATGGTATCCACATGATCCGGCAGGGCCAGGCCATTGGTGGACAGACAGAGCTTGATGTCCGGCGCGGTTTTCGAGATCAGCTCGAAGGTCTTGAAGGTCTTTTCGGGGTTGGCGAGCGGATCGCCGGGACCGGCGATGCCCAGCACGGTCATCTGCGGGATGGTGGAAGCGACCGCAATCACCTTCTTGGCCGCCTGCTCGGGCGTCAGCTTCTCGCTGACCACGCCCGGGCGCGACTCGTTGGCGCAGTCGTACTTGCGGTTGCAGTAGTTGCACTGGATGTTGCAGGCCGGCGCCACCGCCACATGCATGCGCGCATAGTGGTGATGGGCCTCCTCGCTGTAACAGGGATGGTTCTTCACCTTCTCCCAGATTTCCGGGGCCAGATCGCCCGCCCCGGCGCCGGTACCGCAGCTCGATTTGCCCGAGCTACCGGTTGTCCCGCAACCATTGTGGTCCTCGGCAATTTTCGCGGCGATCTCGCTGGCCGAACCAGCCACCGCCACGTTGATCTGTTGAAGCTTGTCGTTAATCGCAATCCGTTCTTGCATGACGCCCTCCGGAAGGTGTTCTTACACGCTGGACACAGGGTGTGCCCAACGCTGGCACAAGGACCCCAGCAACAGCCATGCCATAACGCAATATATTGAATTATTTAATATTTAATGAGGGATTCGCGATTTGATGTCGCGCACACGACATCGCCAAGGCAGCGGAACGGACGAATGTCCGGTATGCGACATGGGGTCAGCGGGGGGGCAAAGATGAGAGCGGCGCGGTTCGAGAAGCGCCGCTGCGGACTATCCAGAGAGAGACTGGTGCGACGTCACCGCCGTGGATGAAAAAGCCAAGGGCTCAGAAGCGCTTGACCTCGATGCCGTGCTTGCGGATGGCGTAGCCAATCTGGCGAGGCGTGAGATCCAGCAACCGGGCGGCCTTGGCCTGGACCCAGCCGGACTGCTCCAGGGCATGGATCAGGCGCTCGCGGTCGGGGAGACCCGCATGGAGCGACTCGTCCTCATGATGATGCGAAAAGTCCTCGACCGCCGTCGGTCGCTCGGCTGGCATGGGAGCGGGTACCACCTCGATCGGAAAAGGCCGTTGCCCGGCACCGTAGGACTGCAGCACCAGTGAAAAACAGCGATTGCTCTGACAGGCCAGATTCGACCCGCGCAACACATCGCCGCGGGTCATGGTCCCGGCCCGCTCGATACAGTTTTCCAGTTCGCGCACGTTCCCCGGCCAGTTGCATTCCAGCATGATCTTGAGCGCGTCCGGGCTCAGCATCAGGTGACGTTCGTTCTCCCGGTTGAATTTCTCCAGGAAATACTGGGCCAGCAGTGGAATATCCTCGCGCCGATCGCGCAAGGGCGGCAGGAAGAGCGTGACCACGTTGATGCGGTAATAGAGATCGGCCCGGAACTCACCCTTGGCGACGGCTTCTTCCAGGTTCTTGTTGGTGGCGCAGATCAGCCGCACATCCACGTGGATGGGCTTGGTGCCGCCGACCCGCTCGAATTCCCGCTCCTGCAGCACGCGCAGCAGCTTGGTCTGGAAGGCCGGCGAAATTTCGCCGATTTCATCGAGAAACAGCGTGCCACCGTGGGCCAGCTCGAAACGCCCCTTGCGCTCGGTCGTGGCGCCGGTGAAGGAGCCCTTTTCGTGCCCGAACAGCTCGGATTCCAGCAGGGTTTCGGACAGGGCGGCGCAATTGAGCGAGATGAACGGCCGCTCGCGGCGCGGGCTCAGGAAGTGGATGGCGCGGGCAACCACCTCCTTGCCGGTCCCGCTCTCTCCGCGCAACAACGCCGTGGAGCGGCTGGCCGCCACCTGGTGCACCTCGGCAAAAACCTCCTGCATCCGCTTGGACACGCCGATGACGTTTTCCAGGCGGTACTTGCCCTGCAGTTGTTTCTGGAGGCGATGCTTCTCCTCCATGAGCGCGGCGCGCTCGGCCCCGATGTGCTGGTGGAGATGCGCGGTCTGACCGATGAGGTTGGCCGCCATCTTGAGCAGGCGGACGATGCGTTCATAGCGCACCGACATGCCCCGGGGCGCGCCCCGGGCGACACTGAGCACCCCCACCGTGCTGCGCCCCACCTGGATCGGCACGCCGATGAACGCGACCACTTCGTCGCCCAGCGCCTGGGGGGCGCCGGTGCGGTGCAGAAACAGGGGCTCAAGGGAAATATCCGGAACCACCATGGGGATCCCGCTCTTCATGATCTTGCCCGTGATGCCCTCCCCCACCTTGAACCGCCCGCGGGCCTTTTCCTCCGCGGTCAGGCCCGAGGCCTCGAAGATCTGCAGTTCGCCGGATTCCTGCATCAGGCTGACCACCGCGCGGCCGTTGAGGTGGCCCGCGAGGATGGTCACGACCTCGCGCATCGTCCGCTGCAGATCCAGGGATGAGCTGAGGACCTTGCTGATCTCATAAATGGTCAGCAGATCAGATTCTTCGGTATGGGATGCGAGCACGACCATGGGGTGCACCTTAGACGGTATCGCCGAATCTTTGTCCGGGCCAATACTATTGATCTCTTTACCGCTGCATTTGTCAATGGCTTTGATCGGCCCGCGCATCGCTTCACCCACGCCGTGTCGCAAACCCGACAGGCACCGGACATGTCGGGTTTGCACCCTCGCCACACCCCGCCTATCCCCCACCCAAATCGCGCTCTAAAACGAGATAAATTTCTTATCTTTCATTTTGTTACAAGGATTCGTCGACTCTGGCATCAAAGTTGCGCATGTTGGATCAGGACAGGTCACACGCTGCACAGAAGGACCGGAGACCATGACGATCCTCACCATCCAGGACACCACGCTGCGGGACGGCGAGCAGACCGCAGGGGTGGCTTTTACCCTTGAGGAGAAGCTCGCCATTGCCCGCGCCTTGGTGGCCCTGGGGGTGCCGGAGCTGGAAATCGGCATTCCGGTCATGGGCAGCGACGAGCAGGAAGTCATTCGGGCCCTGCTGGCGCTGAACCTGCCGGCACGACTGGTGGTCTGGGGCCGCATGCGGACCGAGGACATCACCGCCGCGCGCCGCTGTGGCGCCCCCTGCCTGCATTTGTCCATCCCCGTTTCCGACCTGCAGATCCAGCGCAAGCTGGGCCGCAATCGTGAGTTTGTGCTGGCGGCCATCGACCAGCATGTGCGGCAGGCCATCGACCTGGGCTTCGAGGTGAGCGTGGGTGCGGAAGACGCCTCCCGCGCCGACCCTGCCTTTTTGTTGCGGGTGGCCGAGCGCGCCCAGGCCGCAGGCGCCCGGCGCCTGCGCTATGCCGACACCCTGGGCGTGCTCGACCCTTTCACCACCCGCGAAGTGATCGCACAGTTGCGTCGGGCGGTGGATCTGGAATTGGAAATGCACGCCCACAACGATCTGGGAATGGCCACGGCCAATACCCTGGCGGCGGTGCTGGGCGGCGCCACCCACGTCAACACCACGGTGAACGGCTTGGGTGAGCGGGCAGGCAACGCGCCCATGGATGAGGTGGTGATGGCGCTGCGCCATCTCGGCAATCGCGAGACGGGCATCGACACCCGGCGTCTGCCGGAACTCTCCCTGCTGGTGGCCGCAGCCTCGGGTCGACCCGTGGCGGTCAACAAAAGCGTGGTGGGCGAAGGCGTCTTCACGCACGAATCAGGCATCCATGTCGATGGCCTGCTGAAGTATCCCCTCAACTACCAAGGCTTCGACCCGGCCGAAGTGGGCCGCGAGCACCGCCTGGTGCTGGGCAAGCATTCCGGCGCCCACGCCGTGCGGGCCGCCTATCAAAGCAATCTGGGCATTGCCCTGAGCCCCGAGCAGGCGGAACGGATCCTCGCCCGGATCCGCCGCCATGCCCTGGCCGAAAAACGCGCCCCCAACGGCGATGAACTCAAACGCTTCCACCAGGAGATCGTGGGATGGCCAGTCGCGTGTTGACCGGCGCGTCCCGGACCGCCACCGCACCTGGCCTGCTGCGGCAGGTCTGGGACGATGTGAACTGCGTGTTCCAGCGGGATCCCGCCGCCCGCACCCGGTTCGAGGTCATCACCACCTATCCGGGCGTCCACGCCGTCATCAGCCATCGCCTGGCTCACGCCCTGTGGCGGCGGCGCTGGCGCTATCCGGCACGGCTGCTGAGCCATTTGTGCCGCATGTTCACCCACATCGACATCCATCCCGGCGCCCGCATCGGCCAACGCTTTTTCATCGATCACGGCTGCGGCGTGGTCATCGGCGAGACCGCCGAGGTGGGCGATGACGTCACCCTCTACCACGGCGTCACCCTGGGCGGCACCTCCTGGAATCCCGGCAAGCGCCATCCGACCCTCGGCGACGGCGTGGTGGTCGGTGCCGGCGCCAAGATCCTCGGTCCCATCAGCGTGGCCGCCAATGCCCGCATCGGCGCCAACTCGGTGGTGATTCAGGATGTGGCGCCGGGCATGAC
>WOZT01000034.1 GCA_011620145.1 Gammaproteobacteria bacterium
CCCATCGGCGCATGGAGGCGGGCGGGCATCTGGGCAAGCTGGTGCTGACCTGGCCCTAGGCCGAATTGGCTGAACAGCCGGGTCTGACATCGCTTCCTTGCTGCGTTGGACCCGAGAACCGACTTTGCGCGATGGGTCGCTGCCGCTTCATCAAAGCAAGCAGCGCAATCGTCTCGACTGCTTCAGTTGGGCCTTTGAGAGAAGCTCGCATCCCGATGGCTCACATCGACACGGCACTGCAAGGATGCCCTGCGCTCTTGGGCTATCATGGGCGCACGATTGGCGACTTGAAATCAGCTCATGAACCCTGTTGACCCGATTGCCCGTCACGCCACCCACGCGGTGCGCATCCGTAACCTGATGGTGGGCGGCACGGCCCCTGTTGCCGTGCAGTCCATGACCAACACGGACACCGCTGATGAGGTCGGTACCGCCGTGCAGATTGCCCAACTGCATCGGGCCGGCTCGGAACTGGTGCGTATCACGGTCAACACCTTGGAAGCAGCGGCGGCCGTGCCCGGCATCCGCGAACGGCTGGATCAGATGGGGCTCGATGTGCCCCTGGTGGGGGACTTTCACTTCAACGGCCACAAGCTGCTCAGCAGCGTGCCCGAGTGCGCACAGGCCCTGGACAAATACCGCATCAACCCGGGCAACGTGGGCAAGGGGCAGCGCCGCGACACCCAATTTGCCCAGATGATCGAGCTGGCCTGCCGCTATGGCAAGCCCGTGCGCATCGGCGTGAACTGGGGCAGTCTGGACCAGGACCTGCTGGCGCGCATGATGGACACCAACGCCCAGCGCGCCGACCCCTGGGATCCGCGCCGGGTAATGGATGAGGCGCTGATCGCCTCGGCCCTGGACAGCGCCACGCGGGCCGAGGAGCTGGGGCTTGCCGCGGATCGCATCATCATTTCCTGCAAGCTCAGCGGCGTGCAGGATCTGATCCGGGTCTATCGGGATCTGGCCCGGCGCTGTTCTTACGCCCTGCATCTGGGCCTCACCGAGGCCGGCATGGGCGTCAAGGGCATCGTCGCCTCCACCGCCGCCCTGGCCGTCCTGCTGCAGGAGGGCATTGGGGACACCATCCGCATCTCCCTCACGCCGCAACCGGGCGAATCCCGCACCCGGGAAGTGGAAGTGGCCCAGGAAATCCTGCAAAGCCTTGGGCTGCGCGCCTTCGCCCCCAGCGTCGTCGCCTGCCCAGGCTGCGGACGCACCACCAGCACGGTGTTCCAGGAACTGGCCCAGGATATCCAGCGTTATCTGCGCGACCAGATGCCGATCTGGCGGGCACAGTATCCCGGCGTGGAGAACATGACCGTGGCGGTCATGGGCTGCGTGGTGAACGGGCCCGGCGAAAGCCGCCATGCCAATGTGGGCATCTCCCTGCCCGGCACCGGGGAAATACCGGTGGCGCCGGTTTATGTGGATGGGGAAAAGACCGTCACCCTCAAGGGCGAGACCATCGCCGCGGATTTCTCGCGCATCGTGGATGACTATGTCATCCGCCGCTACGGACAAACGGCAAACTGATCAGTGCGCCTGCCGCACTCGCGGTCAGCGACAAATTCTTCAGCAGTTGCCTTTCTTGGCCTGACCGGGTGGGCAAAACGAGCCCCGTCCCGCCGGCGGCGCGACAATGACAGCAGGCGCCTGAACACCCCGAGAGTCATTGCCGTCCTTGTCGACCGCGATCGCAGTCCCTGCGGCGCCACCGATGGCCCCACCAATAATGGCCCCTTGGCGACCGCCGACCTGCTGACCAATCACTGCGCCCGTGGCGCCACCCAAGGCGCCCCCGATGGCGGCTTCAGCGGCGCCATCCTGAGCCGAGGCCAGCCCGGCACTACAGAAAAGGGCCGAAGCCACGATGATGGCCTTCATGTTGCGTTTCATCTTTCAAGCCTCTGGGTGACATAAACCCCCGGCGGTAGCCACCTTTGGCATTCCGCCGGAAGTCGCCCCCCTGTGTCAGAATGAGCGTCGGGCGACTGTTCAGTCGCGGTCGTGATGATGGCCCCATCCACGGCCGTAGTGGCGATCATCGTCAACAAACACCGGCCGGCCAGGTACCCGATAGTACTGCCGTACCACCACCGGACGTGCATAAGCCGGATAGTAGGCGACTGGCCGCGGCACGATGACCGGCCGTGCATAGCGGGGGTAATAACCCACTGGCGCCCCGTACTGGGGGTACCCACCTAAATAGGCCGGTTGCGCGTGATGGTGATCATCGACCGCAAGCCCGGCGCCCAAGGCTCCACCTACGGCGCCCCCGATGGCGGCGCCCGTGGGCCCACCAACCTGCTGACCAATCACGGCCCCTGCAGCCCCGCCCAAGGCGCCCCCGATGATCGCTTCACCTCGCTCACCACCCGCCAGGGCGTCCACCGATATCAAACAAAGCAATCCCGCAAGCAAAACCCGTTTCATGGCTGTATCTCCAACCAAATACCTCTTTTGAGGCGCTACCAGATTGCACCTGTCCACAGAAAACACGCAACTGTTTCTGTTTAACGACAATCCGCCAACATTTCTTCAATGCGTTTTTCCGATACCCGGGTCACGGTTCCCAACTCCTGCGCAAACAGGGATAGCCGGTA
>WOZT01000002.1 GCA_011620145.1 Gammaproteobacteria bacterium
CGGCTGGCGCGCCGCCACCTTCCGCTACCTCGCCGCCCTCTTCTCCTGGCTTTGCTTGGGGTTGGGATTCCTCTGGCAATGGGTAGACCATGATCGCCTCACCTGGCATGACCGGCTCTCGCGCACCCGTCTGGTCGTGCTAGCCAAATCGACGTGATGCCTTACAGGCGCCTTGGGGCGTATTGCCCCATCCATCAACGGGTCCGCGCCAGTCGCCAAAGCGCCACCAGACTCAGCAGCGCCGTCGGTAACCAGGCGCTCACCACCACCGGCAGCCCCAGCACCGCACCGCCGCCGCCCACAGTGAGGTTGGTCAGGTAGTAAATCGCCCCAATCCCCACGCCGGTTGCGATACGGCGAACCATGCTACTGTCCCGTAACCCACCCAGCACCAGCGGCAAGGCCAACAGCATCATCGGTAGCACACTCACCGAGGTAATCAGTCGCGACCAGAACAGCGCAGCAAAGAGTTCAGACTGCAGGCCATTTTCTTCCAGGAATTGTATTTGCCGCCACAGCTCGGCCAAGGTCAAAGTCTCCGGCTTGACCGCCAGCACCTCCACCATCCGGGGTTCGATCCGCAACGGCCAAAGCCCCTGAGATTGTCGAAAAACCGTAGCGCCTTCGCCGTCGAAACGGGTCCCCTCCGCGTCAAACAGCAGCCAGCCATCCGGCTCGACCACCGCCCGGGGCGCCCGCACGATCTCTTGCAGCCTTCCCTCTTCGCTGAATGCCATCACCTCGACGCCGCCCAGCAAACGCGGGCTGACCAGCCGATCAACCCGGACAAAATAGGGACCCTCCCGGAGCCAGACCTGATTGGCCAGACGCGCCCCAACTCCTCCCAGGCGCTGAGCATTGCGCATCTGCTGTGCCATCGCCTCGGCAGGCGGCCCCGCAACGTCTCCCAACACCCAGGTGCCCGCGCCAATCAACACCGCAGCAAGCACGGTCGCACGCGACATCCGCCACAACGACAAACCCACGGCGCGCATGGCGATCAATTCGCGCTGGACCGCCAGACTGCCCAACCCCAACAAGGTGCCGATCAGTACCGCGACAGGAACGGTCCGGAACAGAAACGCCGGCAGACGCAAAACCACATAGAACAGCAGTTGGCCCGCGCCAAAATGGGTGTCATTGAGGTCTTCGACCTGGCTGACCAGGTTGACGAACACCACCAGCGCGGACATGACGAGCAGCACCGTCCCCACCCCGGCGAGCATATTGCGCAACAGATAACGCTCAAGGCGATTCACGAACGCTTCCACCGCAATGAGAAGCGGATTGGAAGGCGGCCGTTCTGATAGGCCAGCAGAATCAATCCCACGCCCGCGACGGTCAGATGAACCCACCACAATCCCGCCCAGACGGGGATAAGACGCTGCTCCAGCCAGGATTTGCCCAGCCCCAGCAAATTTCCGAAGATCACATAGGCCAGCACCGCCCAAAGCAGGCCGTTGCCGCGCCGTCGCGGCGGTGTTCGCGCCAGCGGCAGAGCCAGCAAGGCGAACATCAGCAGGGAAAAGGGAGCGGCCAGTCGGCGGTGAATCTCCGCCCAATCGGCCGCGCTGCCGGCCTGAAGCAACTGGGTTAGCGGCTGCGTGCTGCGCTTGCTGGACGGCGGCAGGAGCTGGGGGAAACGATAACGCGCCACATGGCTTTCAAAGCGAATCACCTGATAGGCCGCCTGACCCGCCAAGCCGGTGTAGCGCCAACCATCCTCCAGCACCAATTCGCGCGCCCCTTCTGGCGTGCGCCGAGTCCAGCCCTGATGGGCGCGTATGACCACCTCCTGCCCGTTCTCCATGAAACGGATCAAGACATCTTCCAATCGCCCGGTTGCGCGGTCGGCCTTCTCGGCGTAGAACACCGCCTGCCCGCCCTTAAAGGGCAGGAAACGCCCCGGCTGCAACAGGCTCAGGCTGGCCTCCTGTTCGCCGGCTTCACGCAGGATCAGGCTTTGTCGCGACGCCCAAGGTGAAACGGACAGGGACAGCACGCCCACCGGGATGGCCAGCACCAAGGCCAGCAGCAACAGCGGACGCAGATAGTGCTCGGGGCCAAAGCCACTGCCCGCCAAGGCAAACGCCTCGTTATCCCGGTACAACCGGCCCACGCCAAAGACGATAGCCAACAACAGGGCAATGGGCAGCGCCAGGGCAAGTTGTTCAGGCAGGGCAAGCAAGATCAGCCGGCCCACCACATTGGCAGCCAGCTCTCCCGAACCGGCCGCCGCCAGCAATCGGCCAAACAGGCCCCCGGTCAGCACCAGCAAGACCGCCGCCACAATGGCGATCAGCCAGAACCCAACCTCACGGATCAGATAACGGGAAAAAATCCAGGGCATCAGGGAATTCCGCCCAATGATTCAAAAAAAACGAGATTTCTCATAAAATCACAGGGCAGCGCTGCCGTTTCCTCGTGATCGGCCGGCTTGACGAATCTTTCGGGCCACATACTCGGCTGTTTCCAGGCACCATTCGCCGGCAGCTCCTCGCAACGCGGGGCACCAAAGTCTACACGGAGAAAACCAAAGTGGAATACGCAGCCAAAAGCGGCAGCCCTGAAAAACAGCGCGTTGCCTGTGTGA
>WOZT01000180.1 GCA_011620145.1 Gammaproteobacteria bacterium
TGAAGTAAACGGCGCCCAGGATGCACAGTCCCGCCCACAGGTAGTCCAGCTTCAATTTCACATGAACGGAAAGCGGCAGCACGACCGTAGAGGCGTCAGGGCTCGAACTGCCCCCCGACGCTGCCGGTTGCCGGTGTTCGGCAAGCCGAATGTCATTTCGGCTCCAGCGGGGGCGTCGCAGTGTCCATGTCAGACCAGTTCGCCCGCTGCCTTGCGGCCCATTCCCGTCGTGAGTCCGCTGATGCTTGGCGAATGACGGCCATAGCCGTCTCCTGAATCACGCTGCGCAGGTCGCTCGCCGAGTCGCTCAACTCGGAAAACGCGGCGTCCAGGGCTGCCTCATCCAGTGGATTACGCTCGATCTCCCGGATGATTGCTACCCGGGCGGCGCGGAGTCGGGTCAGTTGCCGCCGGAGTTCTGCGCGGCGGGCGAGCGTTTCCCGCGCCAAGATGGGGCGTGTCTCGGCAGGAACCGCTTGGAGGAATGTCCGGACCACTTGTCCCGCACCGCCTGCAGATTGCTGCGCCGACCACCTTCCGATGATGACGCCGGCCAACAGAAGATTCAGCAGGACCGACGTCAGCAGGAGCCCTTGCAGGAGCCGCGCCTTGTTCATGCGCCACCTTCTTTGAGTAATTCGACGGTCAGCAATTCATCATATGAGAGGAGCGGGTCGGCATCGACCTGCGGTCGGACCGGACCACTGCTGATCAGTCCGAGATAAAAGCCCAGCACCAGACTCGCTGCAGCCGAGATGGCGCCCGCGGCGTAATGCGTCGGAAGCAAGCGAAAGCCGAGTTTGAACCAGGGTTCGGCATCGGGCATGGCTTGGGCATGATGTTGGGGGATGGACGCGAGCCATGCCAGATCGGCGGACACCCGATCGGGCAGAAAGGCTCGGTGCAACTCGATTTCCTCCTGGATCAGTCGATCCAGTTCGTTCGCAAGATAGGGTCGCTGTCTGATGAGGCGGCGATAACGCCATCTCGTCCAGCGCGGCCAGAGCGCCGGATCGGGTCCATGGCGGATGAGCCAGTGCTCGATGGGCGAAGGGGTGTTCATCGTATATTCTCCTCCCGTGCGCTGACGAATCTGCTCCTCAGTTCGCGGCGGGCGCGCACCAGCAATGATTCCGCCGCCTTGGGCGAAATGTTCATGATCTGCGCGACCTCCGCAACGCTGAGCTCACCGCCATAGCGCAGTTGCAGCGCGATCCGCTGCTGTATCGGCAATGACCGGACCGCTTGGTCGAGGGCGGTCTTGGACTGGGCCTCCTCGACAGCCTGTTCAGGCGTCGTTTCAACAACCAGATCCTCCAATGGAAGGTCATCCAGCTGGGTATGTCGTCGTTGGACACGCTGCCGATGATTCAAACTCAAATTGAAGGCCACCCGGTAGATCCAGGTCCGGTAGCGGGCCTGTCCGGAGCGCCACTGCGGGGCGTCGCGCCACATGCGGATGAAGACTTCCTGGGTCACATCCTGTGCGTCCGCACGCGATGACAGGACCCGATAAGCCAAGGCATAGACGAAGGCGCCGTGCCGCTCGGCAAGTTGAGTAAAAGCGGCGCTATCGCCTTTTCCCGCTCGTGCCACCAATTCATCATCCGATGCTCCATTCACAAGCCTGTCGCCATTCCGAAAGAGGCAAGGGCCCCGGCTGGAGACCGGATATTGCCCAATCTCCAGCCGAGACACCATGCAGTGATAACCCGCAGTTCAGATTCGCAGGAATCAGTTCGCCTTGCGGGTCTGCACCCGGTTTTCGATGCCGGTGCGGATTTCCTGGCGACGCTCGACGCGACGATCCAGGCGATCATCGACTCGGCGCAGGGACTCCTCCGTACCACGGCGCTCGAGGCGACGATCGATACGGTCATCCACTCGCCGCTTGGACTCCGGCGGGGATTCCTGTGCCTGCGCGATCGAGCCGGCGAGGAAAAGGGCCAGCATCAGACCGGCGCCGAACTTTAGGCTTGCATTGGTTTTCATGAGCAACAATCTCCAACGATGGTTAGTTGAGTTTCAATCAATTTGACTACATCAGGGCCTACGCTTGAACTGCTCGCGCGCGGCTGTGATCTCCTCCCGGGTCAGACGCCCGTCGTGATTGGTGTCCGCCTGTTCCATCAGGGGGCGGGGAGACTGCAGGTATTCCTCGCGCGTTAACCGACCATCGTGATCGGTGTCGGCGTTCAGCAGTTCCTTGCCCGCCGTGGCTGCGCGTTTGAACCGAGCAGACAGGCGTTTTTGTTCCTGAGCATCCAAAACGCCGTCGCCGTTACCGTCGAAGCGATCGAACAGGGTGCCTCTCATCGTTTGGATTTCGGCTTCCGACAGTGCCCCATCCCGATCCGCATCGAAGCGTTCGAGCATCCGTCCTCCCGGCTGGGCAGAGGCAAGCGTGGTCATGCCACAGGCGGTTACCATCAATCCAATCATTGGCATCCGCAGTTTTCTCATTTCGATTCCTCGTTTTTGGCGGCGGCTGAACCGGACTGATTGTGGCCGGTTCGACTCTTAAACACGGCAGGAAGAGAAACCCTTCGCAGCGGCGTGAAGGAGGACCTGAAAGA
>WOZT01000088.1 GCA_011620145.1 Gammaproteobacteria bacterium
CATGGGCAGGTCCTGTTCCACATACAGTTCCAGGATGGCGTCCAGCACCTCATAGGGCGGCAGGGAATCGCTGTCCTTCTGATCCGGGCGCAGCTCCGCCGAAGGGGGTCGGTCCAGCACGCGCTGGGGGATCACCGGGGCGAGCAGATTGCGATAGTGGGAGAGGCGATAGACCAGCATCTTGCTCACGTCCTTGAGCGGCGCGAAGCCGCCCACCATGTCGCCATAGAGCGTCGAATAGCCCACCGCCATCTCGCTCTTGTTGCCGGTGGTGAGCACCATGCGTCCGGTCTTGTTGGAGATCGCCATGAGCAGCACGCCGCGGATCCGCGCCTGGAGATTTTCCTCCGTGACGTCCTCGGGCAATCCCTGGAAGATCGGCGCCAGGGTCTCCTTGAACACCGCCTGTGGCCGCTCGATCGGCAGCACCACCGTTTCCACGCCCATGGTGCGCGCCTGGGCCATGGCATCGTCCACGCTCATGTCGGCGGTGTAGCGCGACGGCATCAGCACGGCCATGACCCGCGCCGGCCCCAGGGCATCGACCGCGATGGCCAGCGTCAAGGCCGAATCGATACCCCCCGACAATCCCAGTACCACACCGCGAAAGCGCTGCCGGTCCACATAATCCCGCACGCCCTGCACCAGCGCCTTGTAGACGGAAGCCTCCAGACCCAAGGGCTCGGCGATCTCATCCGCCACCTGGGGTTGGCCGTCGGCGGAAAAATCCACCGCATACAAGCCTTCAGTGAAGGCCGGCGCGCGGTAGACGATCTTGCCGCTGGCGTCACAGACCAGGGATTCGCCGTCAAAGACCAGCTCATCCTGGCCGCCCACCAGGTTCACATACAGGATCGGCAAACCGGTTTCGGTCGCCCGGTGCGCCAGTTCCTGGCTGCGCTCAACGCCCTTGTTCAGATGAAACGGCGAGGCGTTGATGTTGAGCAGGAGCTTGGCACCGGCCTGGGCCGCCAGGGCGGCGGGCTCTGGACCCCAGATGTCTTCACAGATGGTGATGCCCACGGGCAGGCCGGCGCAGGTAAACACGCAGGGCGCATTGCCCGGCTGGAAATAGCGCTTTTCATCAAACACGCTGTAGTTGGGCAGCCGGTGCTTGCGGTAATTCGCCGTGATGCGCCCGCCCTCGATCACGCAGGCGGCGTTGTAGATGTCCTTGCCGGCATATTCGGGATACCCGAACAGCACCGGCACCGGCAGAATCTCATGGGCCAGTCGCTCGAAGGCCTCCTCCACCCGCGTGCGCAAGCCCGGCCGCCAGAGCAGGTCCTCGGGCGGATAGCCGGTCAGGGCCAACTCCGGAAAGACCACCAGATCCGGCGCAAAGCGTTCGTGCGCCTCGCGGGTGGCGTCGATGAGGCGGGTGGTATTCCCCGCCACATCGCCCACCCACAGGTCCAGTTGGGCCATGACGATGCGAACCATCGTTGCGCGCCTTTGCAGGTTTCAGGGAGTGCCCAGGAGTTGCGCCATGCGCTCCCCGAGCTGCGCCGGGGAACGCACCGTGGCCACGCCAGCGGCTTCCAGCGCGCTGTACTTGCCTTCCGCCGTGCCCTTGCCGCCGGTGATGATGGCGCCGGCATGGCCCATGCGCTTGCCGGCCGGGGCCGTGACGCCGGCGATGTAGCCCACCACCGGCTTGGTGACGTGGTTCTTGATGAAGACCGCCGCGTCCTCTTCCTCGCCGCCGCCGATCTCGCCCACCATGATGATGCCCTCGGTCTGGGGATCGTCCTGGAACAGCCGCAGGCAGTCGACGAAATTCATGCCGTGCACCGGGTCGCCGCCGATGCCGACGCAGGTGGACTGGCCCAGGCCCCGGCGCGTGGTCTGGAACACGGCTTCATAAGTAAGGGTGCCGGAGCGCGATACGATGCCGACCTTGCCGGGGGAATGGATCATCGCCGGCATGATGCCGATCTTGCAGGCACCGGGGGTGATGATGCCGGGGCAGTTGGGGCCGATCAAACGGGCGGCGCTGCCGCGCATGGCGGCCTTGACCTTGATCATGTCCTGCACCGGAATGTGCTCGGTGATGCAGACAATGATCGCGATCCCCGCATCCAGCGCCTCCAGAATGGCATCGGCGGCATAGGGCGCCGGCACATAGATCATGGTTGCGCTGGCGCCGGTGGCGGCCACGGCCTCATGCACCGTATCGAAGACCGGCAGATCCAGATGGGTTTGCCCGCCGCGACCCGGCGTCACGCCGCCCACCAGTTGCGTGCCATAGGCCAGCGCCTGTTCGGAATGGAAGGTGCCCTGTTTGCCGGTAAAGCCCTGGCAAATGACCCGTGTGTTCTTGTCGACCAGAATGCTCATGAATGCTCCCTTCAGCCCTTCGCCGCTGCCACGGCCTTGCGCGCCGCGTCGTCCAGATCCTCGCCCGTGATGATCGCCAGCCCGCTCTGGGCCAGCAGCGCCTTGCCCTGGTCGACATTGGTGCCTTCCAGCCGCACCACCACCGGCATGGTGACACCCACCTCCTTGACCGCGGCGATGATGCCCTCGGCGATCAGGTCGCAGCGCACGATGCCGCCGAAGA
>WOZT01000008.1 GCA_011620145.1 Gammaproteobacteria bacterium
CGCTGCGCGAAACCGCCCGCCAGGCCGACAGCCGCATCGACAAGCTCAAGCGCGGCGGCAGCCCGGCCGGCCCCCTGCCATCCCCCGGCACCGATCTGGCGGTCATGGAGCAGGCGCTGGACAGTGCGCAGAAGCGACTGGCGGAAACCCAGTCGCATTTGGCAGAGCTGGAAAATGCGCTGCTCGCCCTGACCGCCAGCCCGTCCCAGGCCCGATCCGAAATGGCGGCCATGGAAGCCGAACAGGAGGCCTTGGCCAAGACCTTCACCCATGCGATAGGTACAGGCGCAGCGTCCTCACCGACCTTTCTTGCGCAAGCCGCGCGCTATCAGGTCCTGGAAGCGGAAATCCGGCTGCGTCAGGCCCAATTGCAAACCCACCCCATGCGACTGGCTCTGCTCACGGCTGAACGCGATGCGGCGCGCAATTTACGTCGTTCCCTGCAGGCGCGAGTGGACCTGCTGATTCAACGCCTGGGTCGCAGCCGGATCAAGAGCGCCGATCAGGCCGCGACCCAGACCAAACGCGCCATCGAGCAGGTTGATTCCGAGCATCCGCTGGTCAATACCCTGGCAGCCGAGAACGCGAGCCTGTCGCAGGAGCTGACTCAACTGGCCCAACAACTGGATCAGGTCAGTCGAACCAATGAGGACACCGCCCACCAGATGGAAGAAGTGCAGGCGCTCTACCGCAGCGCCCAGACCCAGATCGAGATTGCCGGCGTCGGACAGGCGCTGAGTCGGGTCCTGCACGAACAGCGCAAGCGCCTGCCCGACCTGAAGGTCTATCGGCAACAGGCGCGCGCGCGCAGCGAACAGATCGCCGAAACCCGCCTCCGGCAGTTCCAGATCGAGGAAAAGCGCAGCGAACTGGACGATACGGTGCAACGTGCGCGCGCGCTGTTGCTCGCCTATGACTCGGAAACGCCCCTCAGCGCCCGGCAAACAGACAACCTGCTCGCCGAACTGGAGTTGCTGCTGGACAGCCAGAAAGACTTGCTGGAGCGTCTGAGCCGCAGCTACCTCACCTTGATCGATCGCCTGGGCCAGTTGGACCTGAATCAGCAGCAGCTCACCCAGATCGGTGGCGACTACACCCGGTTGCTGGATGAAAATTTGCTGTGGATTGCCAGCGACCCGCCCATCCGGGCCGCCTGGTTCGCCGAACTGACCGCCGAGCTGACCACCCTGATCGATCCGTCACGCTGGCGGCGCGTGGGTTGGGCATTAGCAAGCGAGGCGCAGGAACGGCCGTTGACCGTGACCCTGGGCCTGCTCATCCTGGGTCTGGCGGTCCAGGGACGACGCAGGCTGCGACACTACTTGATCAACACGCGCGATCGCGTGGCTGATCCCGCTCAGGATCATTTTGGCCTCACCGTCGGCGCCATCCTGGCCAGTTTCATTCTGGCACTGCCCTTGCCACTGCTGGCGGGCCTGATGGGCTGGATGCTGGGCAATCAAGCGGAAGGAACTCCGTTTATCCTTGGACTGGGAGACGGGTTGACGCACGCCGCGTTGATTGGCTGGGTCATCGAATCGTTCAGACGCCTAGGCACCCGGGGCGGCGTACTGGAAGCCCATTTCCATTGGCAGCCCCGCACCCGGGAACTGCTCTATCGCAATCTGCGCTGGCTGGTCGTGCTGACCGCCTTCGCCACCATCTTGATGCGTTTGACGGCCGCAGAGCCTCAGGGTTTGAGCACCTCCGTCCTGGGTCGGGCCGTATTCATCGCTTTCTCGTCGGCGCTGCTGGTGTTCGTTGCGCGGATCTTTCATCCCACGCATGGCGTATTGGGCAATTGGCTGCAAGCCCACGCAGATGATTGGGCCGGACGTGGACGCCAAATCGGCTACGCGCTGGTGCTGATGATTGCTGCTGCGCTGGCCCTCATGCCGGTCTTCGGCTACACCTACACCGCCGTGCAACTGCAGGCCCGGGTGTTTTTCAGCGGCTGGCTGTTGGCCGCCAGCGCTCTGGTCATCAGCCTGCTGATCCGCGGTCTGTCGGTGAGTCTGCGCCGCATCGAAGTGGCGCGGGTCGGCGGCCGTCTCCTCGAAGGATTGGCTCGCCACGACGATGAATCGGTCGTGTCAGCCGGAGGAGAAGGGAACATCAAGCCGCTGCCCGAGGCCGTGATGGACCTGGAGACCATGAACGACCAGGTTCGCACCCTGCTCAGGCTGGCCTTGGCGGTGATGGTGATCGGCGGGCTGTACATGATTTGGGGGGACACCCTGAGCGCGCTCAAGATACTCGATCGCGTCACTTTATGGTCCATCACCGAGCCCGGCAGCGACGGCGCCGGACCCGTCACGCGCGCCATCACCCTGGGTAGTCTGGGTCTGGCGCTGGTGGCGCTGACCTTCACCCTGGGCGCGGCGCGCAATATTCCGGGTCTTCTGGAAGTGCTGATCCTGCAGCGCCAAGGCGTGGATGCAGGCACCCGCTATGCCGCCACCCTGCTGAGTCGCTACGCCATCTTTCTGGTGGGTCTACTCATCGTCGTCAATCAACTGGGCATCGACTGGAGCAAGGCGCAATGGCTGGTGG
>WOZT01000080.1:0-4808 GCA_011620145.1 Gammaproteobacteria bacterium
TCAGTACCGTAAGCAAAATCACCCGTTCATGCAGGGCATGGGTATGACGCAGCAGATACTGGAGCGAGGGCGGTGCGCCCAGCCGCGGCGCGGTGAGGAAAATCGCCGTACCCGGCAGACGTACTGGCGCATGATGATCCAGTCGATCAAACAGACTTTCCAACGGCTCGGATTCGGCGCGCAGGCGGGTGATGAGATTGCGGCGTCCTTGATCCCAGGTCCGCATGACAAAGAAAAGCGCCCCTCCCGCCGCAAGGGTCACCCAACCGCCTTCGTGCAGCTTGTGCAGATTGGCCAGCAGAAACGGCAATTCCACGAGGAACATGGCCCCGACGAGCAGGCCTGAAACCAGACCCGACCACAGCCACACCCGCCGCATGGTGAAATACAGCAAGCTGGAAGTGATCAGCATGGTGATGGTGATGGCCACCCCATAGGCGGCGGCCAGATTTCCCGAAGTGCGAAATGCCAGCACCAGCGCCATACACGCCAGCATCAACGCAAAATTGACCGAGGGCGCGTAGATCTGGCCAATTTCCGCGGACGAGGTCTGGACGATGCGCATGCGCGGCATGACCCCCAGCTGGATCGACTGGCGCACCAGGGAAAACACCCCCGAAATCAGCGCCTGGGAAGCGATCACCGTGGCCACGGTCGCCAGGGCCACCAGGGGATACAAGGCCCAGCGGGGCGCCAAGGCATAAAACGGGTTGGCGATGGCGGCGGGATCGGCCAGCACCAATGCCCCCTGGCCCAGATAATTCAACACCAAGGCCGGCAACACCAAGGCAAACCAGGCCTGGCGGATGGGCTTGCGGCCGAAATGGCCGAGATCGGCATAGAGCGCCTCGGCCCCAGTCACCACCAGGAACACGCCCCCCAGCACCAGCAATCCGACCTTGCCTTCGGTCAGCAAAAAGCTCAGTGCGTACCAGGGATTCAAGGCGACCACCACCCCGGGATTGTGGCTGATGCCAATGATGCCAAGCACCGCCAGGGTGGTGAACCACAGCACCATCACCGGCCCGAACATTGCCCCCACTCGTGCCGTCCCAAAGCGTTGCAGCGAAAACAGCAGCGCCAGGATCACCAGCGTAATGGGGACCACATATGGTTCTGAGCCAGGCGCAGCAATTTTGATGCCCTCCACGGCGCTGAGCACCGAAATGGCCGGGGTGATCATGCCGTCGCAATAAAGTAGCGCCGCACCGAAAATGCCCAGACCCATCAGCCAGGCTGCCGTGCGCCCCTGACCCAGGGTACGCCAGGGATTCAGCAGCGCCAGCAAGGCCAGGATGCCGCCCTCTCCCCGGTTGTCCGCGCGCAACACCAGGAGCTGGTATTTGAGCGACACGATCAGGATCAGCGCCCAGAAAATCAGCGACAACACCCCCAGCACATGGGGCACGGTCAAGGCCACCCCCAGATGCGGAGAGAAACATTCCCGCAGCGCATAGAGCGGGCTGGTCCCGATGTCGCCATAGACCACGCCCAGGGCGCCCAGCGGCGCCAGTGTGTGAGGCTTGGACAGGGCGGCGGGCAAAGCGGGTAGTGTCGGCAGATGGGGCGTCTTCATGGACAAATCCAACAGGGGGGGCAGGGCACAGGGCATTCGAGGTGGGTCGTCAGCATGACGGGGGCTATGATAGGCGCCATCCGACCACAAGGGGAGAGGTACGGGAATCGGCCATCGATCCCACACGCCAAGCTCCTCATAATACGCGGGACAATTCGGCCAAGGTGGCGTGACAACAACAGCAGAGCGGGAGACGAGATGATGGCAGTAGGCATATGGCTCTTGGCTGGGTTGGGCGTGGCCCTCGCCGCACTGGCGCTGCACGATGTCTTCCAGCGACAACATGCCATTCTGCGCATCTACCCCCTGATCGGCCATTTCCGCTATCTGCTCGAGGGTTTCGGGCCTGAACTGCGTCAATACATCGTCACCAACAACGAGGAAGAGCGCCCCTTCAGCCGCAACCAGCGCCGCTGGGTCTATGCCACCGCCAAGCGCGAGAACAACCAGTTTGCCTTCGGCACCGACCAGGATCTGGAGCACAGCGAAGGCACCCTGATCATCCGCCACACCACCTTTCCCCTGGCTCAATTCCACGCGGGCGACGCCCTGGATCAAGCCGGCTATCCACTGCCCTGCGCCAAGGTGCTGGGAGCCGCCCGGGGCCGGCGCCTGGCCTTTCGTCCGGCGTCGGTGGTAAACGTCTCCGGGATGAGCTTCGGCGCCTTGAGCGGTGTCGCGGTGGAAGCCCTGAACCGTGGCGCTCACCTGGCCGGCTGTTTCCAGAATACCGGCGAGGGAGGCCTGAGCCCCTACCACCGCAAGGGCGGGGATATCGTGTTCCAGATCGGCACCGGTTATTTCGGTTGCCGGGATGAGGCGGGCGCCTTCAGCCTGGACGCCCTGCGGCGCACCCTGGACGCCGGCACGCCGGTACGGGCACTGGAAATCAAGCTCAGCCAGGGTGCCAAGCCGGGGCTCGGCGGCTTGCTGCCGGGGGTGAAGGTCACCCCGGAGATTGCCTTGACGCGCGGCGTGCGGCCGGGCGTGGACTGCAAGAGCCCGGCGCGCCATGCGGCCTTTGGCGATGTGGACGCGCTACTGGACTTCGTCGAGGAACTGGCTGACGCAACCGGGCTGCCGGTCGGCATCAAGTCGGCCGTGGGCGAAGCCGCCTTCTGGGAAGATCTGGCCACCTTGATGGCCCGGGGCGGGCGCGGCGTCGACTTCATCACCGTCGACGGCGGCGAAGGGGGCACCGGGGCGGCACCGCTGGTGTTCGCCGATCGCGTCGCCCTGCCGTTCAAGGCGGCCTTCCCGCTGGTGTACCAGATCTTTCATCAGCATGGCCTGAGCGACCAGGTGGCATTCATCGGCTCGGCACGGCTGGGCTTGCCGGAGGCCGCCCTGTGGGGATTGGCGATGGGATGCGATCTGGTCAACGTGGGACGCGAGGCGCTGTTCGCCATCGGCTGCATCCAGTCGCAGAAATGCCATACCGGGCGTTGCCCCACCGGCGTCACCACCCATACCCCCTGGCGCACCCGCGGACTGGACCCGGCGCTCAAGTCGGTGCGCCTGGCCAACTACCTCATTGGCCTGCGCCGTGAGCTGACTGCCCTGGCCCGCGCTTGCGGCGAAGTCCATCCCGCCCTGGTGGGCCTGGACCGGCTGGCGCTGGTTGAACAGGGCTACCGGGTCCAGGATC
Source organism: Gammaproteobacteria bacterium (assembly GCA_011620145.1). GTDB lineage: Bacteria > Pseudomonadota > Gammaproteobacteria > UBA5335 > UBA5335 > Macondimonas. The sequence continues at coordinate 3,225 of WOZT01000080.1, forward strand.
TGCAAACCATCCTGGCTTACGCCCCCGGCATGGGCCTGCCAGGCCCGGAAGCTCGCGCCGAACTGGCCGCCTTGATGGCGCCCTTGTTCGAGGATCAGTTGCGCACCCCCACCACACGGGTAAGCTAGCGCCCATGGGATGGCGCTTCACCAAAATGCACGGGCTGGGCAACGACTTCGTGGTCATCGACGGGGTGCGCCAATCCATTGCGCTCTCCGCCGCGCAGGTCAGGGCATTGGCGGACCGTCACTTCGGCATCGGCTGCGACCAACTGCTGCTGGTGGAACGGGCCCAGGGCGGCGAAGCCGATTTTCGCTACCGCATCTTCAATGCCGATGGCGGCGAAGTGGCCCAGTGCGGCAACGGCGCCCGCTGCTTCGCGCGCTTCGTGGTCGAGGAAGGCCTGACCGCCAAGCGGGAAATCACGGTTGAAACCCGCGCCGGATTGCTGCGGCTGTATCTGGAAAATGATGACCAGGTGCGCGTCAACATGGGCGTACCGCGGCTTGCACCCGCCGAGATTCCCTTGCGCGCCGCGCAACAAGCCCTGCGTTATCCCCTGGGGCCTGCGCCATCCTGGCAGGTGGGCGCCGTTTCCATGGGGAATCCCCATGCCGTGCTCGCCGTCCCCGACGTGGCTACGGCGCCCGTCGGCGCATGGGGACCGGCGATCCAGGCCCTGCCCGATTTCCCCGAGGGCGTGAATGTGGGCTTCATGGAAACGGTGGCGCGGGATCACATCCGCCTGCGCGTGTTTGAGCGCGGCAGCGGGGAAACCCTGGCCTGCGGCAGCGGGGCCTGTGCGGCGGTGGTGATCGGCCGGCTGTGGGGAGAGTTGGAGCCTGACGTCAGCGTGGATCTGCCCGGCGGGCGGTTGCGGATCCACTGGGCGGGCGCGGGTGAACCGGTGTGGATGACCGGACCGGCCGTGCGTGTATTCGACGGGCAACTGTCCGATGTCCCGGTCTGATCCCATGCCGACCACCCCACCCACGGAACAGGAAGAACGCGACCAGGTGCTGGCCTATCTGCGCAGCCATCCCGACCTGCTCGACCGCTATCCTGAACTGCTGGCGGATCTCATCATTCCCCACGGCGCCGGCTCGGCCTCGCTCATCGAGCGCCAGGTTCAGGTGCTGCGGGAACGCAACCTGCGCCTGGAAGGCACCCTGGATGAATTGCTGCGTCATGCGCGCCAGAATGAAGCGCTGCTGGACAAGGTCCATGAATTGGCGCTGGCCTTGCTGTGCAGCACCGATCTGAGCGCCCGCATCGAGGCCTTGGTGCACGCTCTGGTGCGTCATTTTCACGCCGAAATGGTGCGTCTCGTGTTACCTGCCCAGCACCCCGCCGCGCGCCTTGAACGCGCCGATCCCTTGTGTCTCGCGCTGGAAGATTGGCCCGGTCCGCCTGCGGAAGGCGAACCACGCTGCGGCCCTCTGGATCCGGCGCTGGCTGGTTGGCTGTTCCCGGCGCCGGATGGAGCGCCGGCTTCGGCTGCCTTGATTCCGCTGCCGGGGAAGCTGGGTGTGCTGCTCATCGGCAGTCACGACCCCCACCGTTTCCATCGCCACATGGGCACGG
>WOZT01000080.1:4908-11976 GCA_011620145.1 Gammaproteobacteria bacterium
GTGCTGCTCATCGGCAGTCACGACCCCCACCGTTTCCATCGCCACATGGGCACGGCCGTGCTGCGGCGACTGGGCGATCTGGCCGGCGCCGCGCTGGAGGAGGTCGGCGCGCTGGCGGAGGCGCCACGGTGAAGACCGCGCTGGACGGCTTCCTGGCGGAACTGGCCCGCAACGGGCGCCATTCCCCCCATACCGTGGCCGCCTACCGCCGTGATTTGACGGCCCTTTGCGCTTGGTGCGCCCTACAGGGGATCAGCGCCTGGCCCGAACTCACCACCGCCCAGTTGCAGCTGTGGCTGGCCGAGGGCCACGACGGGGGATTGAATCCGCGCACCCTGGCGCGGCGCCTCTCGGCGGTGCGAACACTGTATCGCCATCTGCGGCGCACGGGGCAGGTCCACCAGCTGCCCGCCCAGGCCCTGCGCGCGCCCCGCCGCGCCCACCGGTTGCCCGCCGTGCTCGATCCCGACACCACCGCCCGGCTCCTTGAAGACATCCCCCAAACGCCGCTGCAGTGGCGCGACCGCGCGCTGTACGAACTGATCTATTCCAGCGGTCTGCGGTTGAGCGAAGCCGTGGGCCTGGATGTGGCCGATCTGGATCTGGTCGCAGGCGAGGTGCGGGTACTGGGCAAGGGCGGGCGCATGCGCCAGGTGCCGGTGGGCCGCAAGGCGCGTGAGGCCCTCGGCACCTGGCTCGCCCTGCGCGCGCCATCGGTGCCGCCGACGCAAACGGCGCTGTTCGTCAATCATCGTGGCGCGCGGCTGGGGGCGCGCAGCGTGCAGCGCCTGCTGGCCCAGCGGGCGATCACCCAGGGCCTGGCGCAACATGTCCATCCGCACATGCTGCGTCATGCCTTCGCCACGCATCTGCTGGAATCCAGCGGCGACCTGCGCGCGGTGCAGGAGCTGCTGGGCCACCAGCGCCTCAGCACCACCCAGATCTACACCCACCTGGACTTCCAGCACCTGACGCAGGTCTACGATCGCGCCCACCCGCGCGCCCGGCGCCAGGCCCAACCGCCCCCGGATCCCGACGGCATGCAGTAGAATCCTCCCTTCAAGTCCCGCCGGCGTCGGCGCACCAGGACGAGGAGCGATGCAGCAGTTCCACGGTACGACCATTCTTTCCGTGCGCCGCAATGGCCAGGTGGCCATCGCCGGTGACGGCCAGGTGTCCATGGGCGACACGGTCATGAAAGCCAATGCGCGCAAGGTTCGGCGGCTCTACCGCGACCGCGTGCTGGCCGGTTTCGCAGGCGGCACGGCCGATGCGTTCACCTTGTTCGAACGCTTCGAGAGCAAGCTGGAAGCCCACAGCGGCCACCTCACCCGTGCGGCGGTGGAGCTGGCCAAGGACTGGCGCACCGACCGCATGCTGCGCCGCCTGGAAGCGCTGATGTGCGTCGCCGATGCCACGGCATCCCTCGTGATCACCGGCAACGGCGATGTCATCGAACCCGCCGACGCCATCATGGCCATCGGTTCGGGCGGCAACTATGCCCTCGCCGCAGCGCGGGCGCTGCTGGCGGAGACACCCCTGTCGGCGCGCGACATCGTGGAGAAAAGCCTGCACATCGCCGGCGACATCTGCATCTACACCAACCACCATCTCACCATCGAGACCCTGGACGCCGCCTGAAGGCGAGCGCGTCCGGCGAGGAAGACCCATGTCCCAGATGACGCCGCGGGAAATCACCGAGGAACTGGACAAGCACATCATCGGCCAGCAGGCCGCCAAGCGCGCCGTGGCCATCGCCCTGCGCAACCGCTGGCGCCGCCAGCAGGTGCCCCCGCCTCTGTCGCAGGAAATCACGCCCAAGAACATCCTCATGATCGGGCCCACCGGCGTGGGCAAGACCGAGATCGCCCGCCGCCTGGCCAAGCTGGCGCGCGCGCCCTTCGTCAAGGTGGAGGCCACCAAATTCACCGAAGTGGGTTACGTCGGCCGCGATGTGGACACCATCATCCGCGATCTGGTGGAAACCTCCTTCAAGATGACCCGTGAACTGGCCGTCGCCGCCGTGCGGGTGCGTGCCGAGGACGCCGCCGAGGAGCGCATCCTGGATGCCCTGCTGGGCACGCCGCGCCCGGCGCCCGGCGTGGTCGGCAGCGGCCCCAGCGAAGACACGCGCCAGAAGATGCGCAAGATGCTGCGGGAAGGCGCGCTGGATGAGCGGGAAATCGAAATCGAGGTGCGCGGCAACCTGGGCGGGGTGGAAATCATGGCGCCCCCCGGCATGGAGGAGATGACCAGCCAATTGCAATCCATGTTCCAGAACCTGGCCGGCAACCTGCAGAGCCGCCGCCGGCGCCTGAAGGTGAAGGAAGCCTTGGCCGCGCTCACCGACGAGGAAGCGCTGCGCCTGGTGAATGAAGAGGAAATCAAGCAGCAGGCGGTGCGCAATGCCGAGGAAAACGGCATCGTGTTCCTCGATGAAATCGACAAGGTCTGCCGCCGCGCCGATCATGCGGTGGGCGCCGATGTCTCCCGCGAGGGCGTGCAGCGCGACCTGCTGCCCCTGGTGGAAGGCTGCGCGGTCACCACCAAATACGGCACGGTGCACACCGACCACATCCTGTTCATCGCCTCCGGGGCCTTCCATGTCGCCAAGCCCTCCGACCTCATCCCGGAATTGCAGGGCCGTCTGCCCATCCGCGTCGAGCTGCAATCCCTGGGGGTGGAGGATTTCGAGCGCATCCTGACTGAGCCCGATGCCGCCCTGACGCGCCAATACCAGGCGCTGCTGGCCACCGAGGGCGTGACCCTGGAATTCACGCCGGCGGGCGTGCGGCGGCTGGCGGAAGTGGCCTTCGAGGTCAACGAGCGCACCGAGAACATCGGCGCCCGACGCCTGCACACCGTGCTCGAGCGCCTGCTGGAAACGATATCCTATGATGCGCCCGATCACGCCGGCACCACCTTGGCGGTCGACGCGGACTACGTGGACCTTCACCTGGGCGCCCTGGCCCAGGATGAGGACCTGAGCCGCTACATCCTGTAAGCAAGGAAGCCTCTCATGACTGACGCGTCCGCCCCACGCCTGACCGCCATGACCCTGCACCGCCGCTCGCGGGTGCTGGAGGTGGCCTTCGACAGTGGCGAGGTGTTCCAACTGCCCTGTGAATACCTGCGCGTGTTCTCGCCCTCGGCCGAGGTGCGCGGCCATGGCGCCGGGCCGTCGATGCTGGTGGTGGGCAAGGAAGCGGTCAACATCCAGGCCATCGAGCCCACTGGCCATTATGCCGTGCGGCTGGTGTTCGACGACGGCCACAACAGCGGCATCTACACCTTCGGCCAGCTCCATACGCTGGGCCTGGAACAGGCACGCAACTGGAATGCCTACCTCGCCCGCCTGCAAGCGGCCGGTTACACGCGCAAATCCATCCCACAGGATGCCCCGTCATGAACCGCGATCAGGATCCCACGCCGGACGACATCGATTTTGGCTTCGAGCGCGTCCGGCGCGAGGACAAGCAGCGTCTGGTGCGCGGCGTGTTCGATTCAGTGGCGGATCGCTACGACCTCATGAACGATCTCATGTCGATGGGGCTGCACCGGCTCTGGAAACGCTTCACGGTCGCCCTCGCCGGGGTGCGGCCGGGTGAGCGGGTGCTGGATCTGGCCGGCGGCACCGGCGATCTGGCGGGGGCTTTCCTGCCCCAGGTCGGGCGCGAGGGGCTGGTGATCCTGAGCGACATCAACGCCGCCATGCTCGGGCGCGGGCGGGAACGACAGGTGGATGCGGGCCATGCGGGCAATCTGGCCTATGTGCAGGCCAATGCCGAGGCCCTGCCGCTGGCCTCAGGCAGCGTGGACTGCGTCACCATTGGTTTCGGCCTGCGCAATGTCACCGACAAACCCGCCGCCCTGCGCGAAATGGGGCGGGTGTTGCGGCCGGGCGGGCGGGCCCTGGTACTGGAATTTTCCCAGCCCCGCATCGCGCCGCTGAAGCCCGTCTATGACTGGTATTCCTTCAATGTGCTGCCGCGCCTGGGCCGGCTGGTGGCCGGCGATGCGGACAGCTACCGCTACCTGGCCGAGAGCATCCGCGTGCATCCGGACCAGGAAACCCTGAAATCCATGATGGTGGAAGCGGGCTTTGCGCGCTGCCAGTATTTCAATCTGGCGGGCGGCATCGTCGCCGTACACCGAGGATTTCGGATCTAAGCATGGCGACAAACGATGCCCTTCCCCTGGCCCTGCTCGAACGGGGACTGAACCACACCCTGCGCGACAGCCCGGCCGCTGCGCGCCTGCTGGCACAGCTGAACGGCCAGGCGCTGGCACTGCATGCCGAGGAACTGGGGCGAACGCTGTATCTGGTCGCTCATCCCGCCGGCCTTCAGGTTCTGATGCAGGCGGACCGACCCGCCCAGGCGACCCTCTCCGGCACCCTGTTCGGCCTGTCCCGGCTGGCGGCAGGCAGCGCCTCGGGCCGATTGCCGCCGGGGGTGCGCCTCAGCGGCGAGATCGAGGTGGCCGAACAGTTCCAGCGCCTGCTGGCCCTGGCCCGGCCCGATTTCGAAGCGCTGCTGGCGCGCGCCCTGGGCGATGCCTTGGCTCATAGCGTGGGCACGGGGTTGCAGCGGATCGGCCGCTGGGTCAGCCGCAGCCTGTTCAGCCTGGGACAGGATGCCAGCGAGTATCTGCGCTACGAAACCGACCTCCTGCCCGATCGTTCCGAAGTGACGGCCTGGGTCGATGAGGTCGACCGGCTGCGGGACGATGTGGCGCGTCTCGCAGCGCGCGTGGAGCGACTGCAACAATCCTCCCCTAACGTTCACGTTCAACCCGACTGAACGCCAAAGGATCCCCGCCGATGTTCCGAGCCACGCTGCGCATCCTGCAAGCCACCCGGGTGGTGCTGCGTTACCGGCTGGACGATACCCTGTTCCACCTGCCGCCGTTGCAGCCCTTCGGCTGGATCCGCCATGCGCTGCCCTGGCACTGGCGCCGCGAGGAGCGGCCACTCGGGATGCGCCTGCGCCTGGCACTGGAGGAACTGGGGCCGGTGGCGATCAAGCTGGGGCAGGCACTGGCCACCCGCCGCGACCTGCTGCCGCTGGAGATGGCTGACGAGCTGGCCCGGCTGCAGGATCGGGTGCCGCCGTTTCCCGGCGCCCTCGCGCGGCGCATCCTGGAGGAAACCTATGGCGCACCGCTGGAACGGGTGTTTGCCGAATTTTCCGAAACTCCGCTGGCCGCCGCCTCCATCGCCCAGGTCCACGCGGCGCGCCTGAAGGACGGTCGGGAGGTGGTGGTGAAGCTGTTGCGGCCTGGGATCGAGCAGCGTATCCGCCAGGACTTGCGCGTCATGTACCTGCTGGCGGATTTCATCCAGCGCTATGTACCCGATGGCCAGCGGTTGCGCGCGCGCGAGGTGATCGAGGATTACGAGAAAACCATCCTGGACGAGCTGGATCTGGTGCGCGAAGGGGCCAACGCCGCCCAGACCCGGCGCAACTTCGAGGACCGGCCGATCCTGTATGTGCCGCTGGTGCACTGGGACTGGACGCGCCGCCATGTGCTGGTGATGGAGCGCATCCATGGCATTCCCATCAGCGACATCGCCGCCCTGAAAGCGCGTGGCGTCAACTTCCGCTTTCTCGCCGAGCGGGGGGTGGAGATCTTCTTCACCCAGGTGTTCCGCCACAACTTCTTCCATGCCGACATGCATGCCGGCAACATCTTCGTGGACACCCGCGACCCGGCGCGACCCGGCTACATCGCCGTCGACTTCGGCATCGTCGGCAGCCTGGGCCGTGACGACCAGCGCTACATCGCCCACAACATCTATGCCTTCTTCAACGGCGATTACCGGCGGGTGGCCGAATTGCATGTGGCGTCCGGCTGGGTGCGGCCCGACACACGGGTGGAAGATCTGGAGTCGGTCATCCGCAGCCTGTGCGAGCCCATCCTGTTCCGACCATTCAAGGACATCCACCTCGACCAGCTTCTGCTGCGCCTGTTCGAGATCGCCCGGCGCTTCAACATGGAAGTGCAGCCCCAGCTCGTGTTGCTGCAAAAGACCCTGGTCCAGATCGAGGGACTGGGGCGCCAGCTCTACCCCGACCTGGACCTGTGGACCACCGCCAAGCCGTTCATGGAGCGCTGGATGCACGAGCAACTGGGCGTGCGCGGGGTGTACCAGCAATTCAAGGCCAACCTGCCCGATCTGGCCCAGCGCCTGCCGATGCTGCCGCTGACCCTTGACCATGCGCTGCAGGCGATCACCGAACTGCCCGCCCGACAGCAGGCGCTGACCCAGCAGTTGCAACGCATGGAAAATCAGCGGACGCAGCGGCGCGGCGGTGGCTGGATGCTGATGGGTGGCACGCTGTTGCTGGCGGCAGGGGGGCTGGCTGGGATGGTGCTGGGACAATCCGTTGCGATCGGCCAAAATGCATGGCCCATCGCCGCTGTCCTCGGCGTCTGTGGTTTATTCAGCCTACGCCGCGCCCGCCGCGTCTGACGATTTCATCCACGAGGTGTAATGACCATGGCCAATCTGCTGCAGGATCAATTGCTCAAGGCGGGCCTGGCCAAGCCGGAGCAGCTCAAGAAAGCAGCCAAGGAACAGCGTCAGGCGCAGCGCGGCAATGCGCCCAACACGGCCGCCGAACAGGCGCGGCTGGCCCAGCAGAAAAAAATTGAAAGCGACCGCATCCGCAACCAGGAACAGCAGGCACAGCGCGAGCGCAAGGCCCAGGCCGCCGAAATCCGGCAGTTGATCGAGACGCAAAAGCTGGATCGCAGCGGGGGCGAAAGTGCCTTCCAGTTCGTCGATGGGGGAAAGATTCGCAAGATCCATGTGCATGAAGCGCAGCGCGCCCAGTTGATCAAAGGCCTGCTGGCCCTGGCCAGGCTCGGCCAGACCTATGAACTGGTACCGCTTGCGACCGCCGAGAAAATTGCCCAGCGCGATCCCAGCCGCGTGGTTCTGCTCAACACGCAGCCCGAAACACCGGTCGATCCGGCCGCCGATCCTTACGCCAACCATCCGGTGCCCGATGACCTGATGTGGTAGGCGCTGCGGGCCGTCGACCCGGCCTTGAGCCGTGCCGC
>WOZT01000012.1 GCA_011620145.1 Gammaproteobacteria bacterium
TACAACCGATTCATGGGGTGAATCCGATAGGATGGCGGGTTAATTGCGCAACACGCGCAGGAACAACATCTTCAGATAAGCCGTTTCAGGAATTGCCGGATGGATGGGGTGATCCCGACTCTGGCCCCCTGTTTCCACCACCTGGATCTGGCGATCCACATGACGCGCTGCGGCATGTACCTGTTCCAGCAGGGCTGGCGCGCCCAAGTGCTGGGAACAGGATCCCGTGATCAGATAGCCGCCGGGTTCGACCAGTGGCAGGGCGAGCTGATTCAAACGCCGATAGGCGATGGTGCCGGATGATAAATCTTTGCGCCGCTTGATAAAAGCGGGCGGATCGACAATCACCACGCCAAACCGGCGGCGCTCTTCCCTGAAGGTCTTGAGGACCTCAAAGGCATCGCCGCACAGGGTTTCGAGCGGAATATCGTTGAGTTGGGCATTTTTGGCGGCCCCCTCCAGGGCGGTTGCCGAACTGTCCACGCAGGTCACGGCAGTGGCGCCCGCAGCGCCGGCGCTGATGCCCCAGGCGCCGAGGTAGCTGAATACGTCCAGCACCGAGGCGCCCTTGGCATAGGGGGCGAGGCGGCGGCGGTTGTCGGCCTGATCGTAAAACCAGCCGGTTTTCTGGCCGGTGCGCGGGCAGCAGTGATACGTCAGGCCGTTTTCACACACACTCACCACGGACGGCAGGCTGCCCAGGACCTCGACCGCCTCCGGCAGTCCTTCAGCGCCACGCGCGGCGCTGTCATTGCGCAGCACAATCGCTTGAGGGCGTATTACCTTGTCCAGGGCCTCGATGATTTCCGCGCGATAGGCGTCCATGCCGGCGGTATTCATCTGGACCGACAGGACCTCGCCGAAGCGGTCCACCACCAGACCGGGCAGGCCGTCGGAGTCCCCGTAGACCAGCCGATAGTGAGGCGTGGGAAAAAACCGTTCGCGCAGGGAGAGCGCCTGATTGAGGCGATGGATGAACAGGGACTTGCCGGGCGGATGTTCGGCATCGCGGCTCAGCAGCCGGATGCAGATCAGGTTGTGGGGATTGATATAGCCGCTGCCCAGGAATTGCCCATTATGGGCATGGACCTGCACTCCCTGGCCCGGCGTCAGAGACGTCAACGCCACCCGCTGGGTGTCGATTTCGTTGCTATAGACCCAGGGATGGCCGGCGCGAATGCGTCGATCCGCATCCCGATTGAGCCAGATGTCAGAGAGATCCATGGTATGCGCCGCGCGGGGTAAACGGCGGATTATACCCCAGGCGCGGGCGTGGCTTGGTTGAGGCGGTTTGCGCCCTTGGGCTATGCTGGACCGTTCAGGGGAATCACGACTCATTGGGGCAGCAATGCGGGAATATCAGCCGCAGGAATTGGAAGCACGCGTGCAGAGCGCATGGGAAGCCGGCGCGGCGTTTCGGGTGTGCGAGGTGCCGGGGCGGGAGAAATTCTACTGCCTGTCGATGTTTCCCTATCCCTCCGGCCGCCTGCACATGGGGCATGTGCGCAACTACACCCTGGGGGATGTGATCGCGCGCTACCAGCGCATGTGCGGCAAGAACGTGCTGCAGCCGATGGGCTGGGATGCGTTTGGCCTCCCCGCCGAAAATGCGGCGCTGAAAAACGGCCAGCCGCCCGCGCGCTGGACGCGGGAAAACATCGCCCAGATGAAGCGCCAACTCCAGCGCCTGGGGCTCGCCTATGACTGGGAACGGGAGATCGCCACTTGCGATCCGGCCTATTACCGCTGGGAACAGTGGCTGTTTACGCGCTTGTTCGAGAAAGGGGTGATCTACAGGAAAGCCGGCGTGGTGAACTGGGACCCGGTCGATCAGACCGTGCTCGCCAATGAGCAGGTCATCGACGGGCGCGGCTGGCGTTCCGGCGCGCTGGTCGAGAAGCGCGAGATCCCGATGTATTACTTCGCAATCACCCGCTATGCCGAGGAATTGCTGAACGATCTGGAGCAGCTCGAAGCATGGCCGGAGCAGGTGCGCACCATGCAGCGCAACTGGATCGGCAAGAGTCGCGGCATGGAGGTCGTGTTTCCTTATGCCGATGAACTCGCTGGCCGCCTGGGTGCGCCGGGGCTCAAGGTCTTCACCACGCGCCCCGACACGCTGATGGGCGTCACCTATGTGGCCGTCGCCGCCGAGCATCCGCTCGCGACCCTGGCAGCTGCAGGCAATGCCGCCTTGCAGGACTTCGTCGATACCTGTCGGCGTGGCTCGGTCGCCGAGGCCGATGTGGCCACCCAGGAAAAGCAGGGCATGCCCACCGGGCTGTTTGTGCAGCATCCCTTCACTCAGGAAACGGTGCCGGTCTGGATCGCCAACTACGTGCTGATGGCTTATGGCGAAGGGGCCGTGATGGCGGTACCGGCCCATGACGAGCGTGATTTTGAGTTCGCGCAAAAATATGGGCTTCCGATCAAGCCGGTCATTCGCCCCGTGGATGGCACACTGGCCCTGCCGCTTGCCGCCGCCTTCACCGACCCCGGCGTCCTGTTCGATTCGGGTGCGTTCTCCGGTCTCGACTTCGATCAGGCCTTCGAGCGCATGGAAACCGCCTTGAAAGCGGCGCAGCTGGGGCAGTCGCGGGTACAGTACCGCCTGCGTGACTGGGGGATTTCACGCCAGCGCTACTGGGGCTGCCCCATTCCCATCATTCACTGCGTGGCGTGTGGCGATGTGCCGGTGCCGGCGCAAGATCTGCCCGTGCTGCTGCCGGAGGATGTGGTGCCGGATGGCGCGGGCTCACCATTGGCCCGCATGCCGGCGTTCTATGAAACCGCCTGTCCGCGCTGCGGCGGGCCGGCACGGCGCGAAACCGACACCTTGGACACCTTCGTCGAATCGTCCTGGTACGCCGCCCGCTATGCTTCACCGCGTTGCGACAGCGCCATGGTGGATCCGGCTGCGGCGCGCTACTGGCTGCCGGTGGACCAGTATGTGGGGGGTATCGAACACGCCATCCTGCACCTGCTGTATGCGCGCTTCTTCCACAAGCTGATGCGCGATGAGGGGCTGGTAACAGGGGACGAGCCGTTTGCCCGGCTGCTGACCCAGGGCATGGTGGTGGCGGATACCTTCTATCGGGAACAGGGCGGCGGCAAGGACTGGATCAATCCTGCCGATGTGGCGGTCCAGCGCGACGAGAAAGGCCGCATGATCGCCGCGACGCTGAAAGCCGACGGCCAGCCGGTCGAGATCGGTGGCCTGGAGAAGATGTCCAAGTCCAAGAACAACGGCGTGGACCCGCAGGTCCTGATCGACCGCTATGGGGCCGACACCGTGCGCCTGTTCATTCTGTTCGCAGCGCCCCCGGATCAGAGTCTGGAATGGTCCGATGCGGGGGTGGAGGGGGCCTCGCGCTTCCTCAAGCGCTTCTGGCGGCTGGCGATGGCGGAAGCCGAGCGGCCCGTACCGCCCGCTGTCGATCCCGCCCTGCTGACCGAGCCCCAGCGGGCGCTGCGGCGTCAGGTTCACCAGACCGTGGCCAAGGTGGGTGATGATATCGGTCGCCGCCAGACCTTCAATACCGCCATCGCCGCCGTGATGGAGCTGACCAATACCCTGAGCCGGTGGGAGGATGACAGTCTGGCCGGTCGGGCGGTGTCGCGCGAGGCGGTGACCTTGGCGGTTTGTCTGCTTGCCCCCATCGTGCCCCATATCAGCCAGGCCCTGTGGGAGGCCTTGGGGCATTCGGGTCTGGTGATGGATGCATCCTGGCCTGCGGCCGATCCAGGCGCCTTGGAGCGTGAAGCACTGGAACTGGTGGTTCAGGTCAATGGCAAGCTGCGTGGCCAGATCCGGGTGCCCATCGATGCGGATCGTGAAGCCGTTGGCCGGGCGGCGCTGGCGGAGCCGAACGTGCAACGTTTTCTGGAAGGGGCAACGGTGCGCAAGCTCATCGTGGTGCCGGGGAAGCTGGTCAATGTGGTGGTTTAGGCGCCGTGTGAAACCGATGCGCGCCCAGGGGATGGCGCTCCGGCTGCCGATGGTTCTGGTGGCGGTCTTGGCGCTGACAGCCTGCGGCTGGCATTTGCAGGGGGCGTTTCATCTGCCGCCGGAGTTCAGTCCGGTCTATGTGCAGGACAGCGGCAGTGGCTCGCGGCTGGGATACGAACTGCGTGACCAGTTGCGCCTTGCCGGCGTGGCGCAGACCGACTCCCCGAAGCAGGCGCAAGCGGTGATCGTGATCAGCGGGGATCGGATCCAGCGTCAACTGCTGGCTGTCGACAGCGCCGGCAAGGGGCGCGACTACGCCGTGATCTTGCGGGCCGATTACGAGGTATTGCGGGCGGGCAAGTCCTTGCAACCCCGGCGCAGCGTGCAGCGGCGCCGTGACTATCTGGTGAGCGAGGCCGAAGGCGATCCCCTGACCGATGAGCTGCGCGCGCTCGAAATTACCGACGCCCTGCGGCGCGAGGTGGCGCGTGAGATTCTGCGACAACTCACCATCCAGGCCGAAGCGAAGCCGTGAAATCAGGCCCTGAGCAGCTGGACGCCACCTTGCAACGCGGCCTTGCCCCGATTTATGTGATCGGGGGTGATGAGCCGTTGTTGGCGGAGGAGGCAGCGGATGCGGTGCGTGCAAGGGCGCGGCAGGCCGGTTTCACCGAGCGTCAGGTGATGTTCGTCGAACCGGGCTTCGACTGGTCGGCGTTTGGCGGTGAACTGGCCTCCCGCTCCCTGTTCGGGGATCGTCGCCTGGTGGAGTTGCGTATCCCCGGCGGCAAGCCCGGAGAGCCCGGTGCGCGTGCGCTGCAAGCCTATGCAGCCGCGCCGGCGCCCGATGTGTTGCTGCTGGTGCTGTGCGGCGCGCTCGATGGCACTGCGCGCAACAGCAAGTGGTATCAGGCCTTGGAAAAAGTCGGCGTGGCAGTGCAGGTCTGGCCCGTGGGCGCGGCGGAATTGCCGGCATGGATCCGTGGCCGTTTGGCGCGCGCGCGACTGCGGATTGACGCGGACGCTTTGAGCCTGCTGGTGGAGCGCACCGAGGGGCACCTGCTGGCCGCTCATCAGGCGCTGGCCCAGTTGGCCTTGCTGGCCAGCGGCGAGACGGTGGATGAGGCCCTGGTGCTGGCGACCGTGGGACAGCAGGCGCGTTTCGACGTGCAGGCCCTGGCCGAGGCAGCGATCGCGGGGGATGCACCACGCACCCGGCGGGTGCTGTTCGGTCTGCGGGAGGAGGGGCTGGAAACGCCTTTGATCCTGTGGGCCATGGCGCGCGAATTGCGTCTGTTGGCCAGCCATCGACCTGGCGGCGCCCTGCCTGGCGGCTTGCCGCCGCGCCGCCGCAAGGCGCTGGAACGCGGTCTGCGCCGCGCGCCGCCGGATCACTGGCGCGGTCTGCTGGTGCGCGGTGTGCGGCTGGATGCATTGGCCAAGGGGATGCTGCCCGGCGCGTTGTGGACGGAATTGGTAGACTGGACCCATGCCATCGCCCGGCCCTATCGGGCCAGCGGGGATCCATTGCCAGCGGGAAAAATGTCATGAGCGCCTATCCGAAGCCCACCGATCTGGCTGCCTACATGCAGGAGGTGGGTCGCAACGCGCGCCTGGCGGGGCGGGAAGTGGCCCGCGCCGCCACGGCCGTGAAGAACGCTGCCCTGCATGCCCTGGCGAATCGGATCGAACAGGACGGCGAGCGTCTAATGATCGCCAACCGGCAGGATCTGGAGCAGGCCCGGGCATCGGGGCTGGATGACGCCCTGCTGGATCGCTTGACCCTGACCGAAAAGGGCGTTGCCGCCATGGCGGACGGGGTGCGGCAGGTGGCCGCCTTGCCCGACCCCGTCGGTGAAATCACGGATCTCAAGATGCGTCCCTCCGGCATCCAGGTGGGTCGCATGCGGGTGCCGCTGGGGGTGGTCGGCATCATCTACGAGTCCCGGCCCAACGTGACGGCCGATGCCGCGGCGCTGTGCTTGAAGTCAGGCAACGCCGTCATTTTGCGGGGTGGTTCGGAGGCCTGGCGTTCCAACCAGGCGATTGCCGTCTGTCTACGTGCGGCGTTGGCCGAGGCTGGCCTGCCGGAGACGGCGGCGCAGGTCCTGGACACCACGGACCGGGATGCCGTGGGCCATCTGGTCGCCATGCCCGAGTGGGTGGATGTGATCGTGCCGCGCGGCGGGCGGGGATTGATCGAGCGGGTGGCGCGCGAAGCCCGGGTGCCCGTGATCAAGCATCTGGATGGGGTCTGCCACGTCTACATCGACGCGGCGGCGGACCGGGACAAAGCCCTGCGCATCGCCCTCAACGCCAAGACCCAGCGCTATGGGACCTGCAACACCATGGAAACCCTGCTGGTCGATGCCGCAGTGGCGACTGATCTGTTGCCCGAACTGGGCATGCGTTTTGCCAAGGCGGGCGTGAGCCTGCGCGGCTGTTCCCAAACCTGCGCCCTGTTGCCCGGCGCCCAGCCCGCAACCGAGGCGGATTGGCACACCGAATACCTGGCGCCCATTCTCGCGATCCGGGTGGTCGATGGATTGGACGCGGCCATCGACCACATCAATACCCATGGCTCTGGCCATACCGACGCCATCGTGACCCAGGACTACAGCCGGGCCCAGCGCTTCCTGCGCGAGGTGGATGCCAGTTCGGTGATGGTGAACGCCTCCACGCGCTTTGCCGATGGCTACGAATACGGGCTGGGTGCGGAGATCGGCATCAGCACCGACAAGTTTCACGCGCGCGGCCCGGTCGGCCTGGAAGGACTGACGTCCCTGAAATGGGTGGTGCTGGGCGATGGCCACATTCGGAACTGAACGGACATGACGGCGCCTATCGGTCTGCTGGGAGGAACCTTCGACCCGGTTCATCTGGGGCATCTGCGCATTGCGCTGGAGGTCCTGGAGGCGCTGTCTTTCCACGAAGTGCGCTTCATCCCGGCCGCCCAACCCCCGCACCGGCCAGAGCCAGCGCTTTGCACCGCCGATCGCTTGCGCCTGCTCAAGGCTGCCCTGGCCGACCAGCCCGGCTTCGTGCTCGACACCCGGGAGCTGAATCGGCCGGGCCCGTCCTACATGGTCGACACGCTGAAGGAGTTGCGCCGGGAAGTCGGGCCGGAACAGCCTTTGTGTCTGATCCTGGGGGTGGATGCATTCGCCTTGCTGCCCTCCTGGAACCGCTGGGAAGAGATCGCGGCGCTGACCCATGTGGTGGTGGCAAGCCGACCGGGGGGCTCCCAGCGCGCCGAGGCGGCCTGGTGGCGGGGCGGCGTTTTCAACAATCCCGAACAATTGATCACATCTCCGGCCGGCGGCGTGTATTTCCACCGTGTCACCGCACTGGAAATCGCCTCCACCCGGCTCAGACAACTCATCGCCCAAGGGCACAGCGTGCGCTACCTCGTCCCCGACGCGGTTTGGCGCCTGATACAAGAGGAGCATTGGTATCAGTCTCATGGACAGTGAACAACTTCAAAAACTGGCGGTGGACGCCCTGGAAGAGATCAAGGGCATCGATCTGATCGCCCTGGATGTGCGTCAAATCACCAGCATTGCGGACAGCATCATCATCGCCAGCGGCAGTTCCCACCGTCATGTGCAATCGCTCGCCGACAACGTGCTGCGTCGCGCCCGGGAGGCGGGTGTCCGGCCCCTGGGCGTGGAGGGCGAACAGATCGGCGACTGGGTGCTGGTGGACCTGGGGGATGTCATCGTCCATGTCATGCGTCCCGAGGTGCGGGCCTTCTACAACCTGGAAAAACTCTGGGACGTGGCGCCACGATCCGCCGCCCTGGAGGGCTGAGTCGGATCGGGTTGGCGTGCTATTGCGTCTGATTGCCGTCGGTCCCCGCCAGCCGGCCTGGGTGGCTGCCGGGTTCCAGGATTATGCCCGGCGTTTGCCGCCTGAATGCAGGCTTGAACTGACCGAGCTGCCCTTGGGTCCGCGTGGCAAGGGGCAGGATGCCCTGCGCGCACTGAGCTTTGAAGGCGATCGGATGCTCAAGGCCTTGCCCAGCGACGCGCGGATCGTGGCGCTTGATGAACGCGGGCGATCCTGGACGAGCCGCGAACTGGCTGAGCGGCTCGCGGCTTGGATGGCCTCGGGCCAGGATGTGGCCTTGCTGATGGGCGGGCCGGACGGCCTGGCGCCCGCCTGCAAGGCCCGGGCGACGGAACAATGGGCGCTGTCTGCGCTGACCCTGCCCCATGGCCTGGCCCGCGTGGTGGTTGCCGAAGCCCTCTATCGCGCTCACAGTCTGCTGCGCGGCCATCCCTACCATCGCGACTGAGTCGCTTCTTCAACGGTGGCAATGGACGGATCCGGCCCCGCCATGAATCAGCCCGACCTTTACCTTGCCTCGGCTTCCCCGCGCCGCCGGGACCTTTTGGCCTTGTTGAAGGTCCGTTGGGAAGGCGTGGCGATCGATTGCGACGAGTCCGTGCGTACCGGCGAGACGCCCAGGGCCTATGTGCGGCGCCTGGCGCTGACCAAGGCCGGGTGCGGCGCACGCCGGGTCAACGACGGGCGGCCGGTGCTGGGCGCTGATACGGCCGTGGTGGTTGGCGGCCACATCCTCGGCAAACCCCGTGATCGGGCGCACGGCATGGCCATGCTGGCCAGTCTGTCGGGACGCGAACATCGCGTGCTGACCGCCGTAGCGGTGGTTCAGAGTCGCCGTCGGCGCGTCGTGGTCAGTGACAGCCGCGTGACTTTCGCCTCTACGACGCCTGAGGAACGGGCCGCTTATTGGGATACAGGTGAACCCGTCGACAAGGCTGGTGCCTATGCGATTCAGGGTCTCGGTGCGGTCTTCATCACCCGCATCCGGGGCAGCCAATCAGGCATCATGGGCTTGCCGCTGCGGGAAACGGTTTTGTTGCTGAGGGAATTTTCGGTGCCGGTCTTCCCTTGGATGAATCATTTGGACGGAATTGGCGAAATGGCACACAGCCCATGATCATGACGGAAGAGATTCTGATCAATGTGACGCCGGAGGAAACCCGGGTCGCCCTGTTGGAAAACGGGGTACTGCAGGAGGTATTGATCGAACGCGCCACCCATCTGGGCATCGTGGGCAGCCTCTACAAGGGCCGGGTGCTGCGGGTGTTGCCGGGGATGCAGGCCGCTTTCATCGACATTGGGCTGGAACGCAGCGCGTTTCTGCACGTCTCCGACATGCGCGAGGCCCGATTGGGCACAGGGGAATTTCCGGATCCGGAAGCGGATGGCGAATCGCTGCCTGTGGCAGGCCGGCTGGAGAAGATTGAATTGCTGCTGCAAGAGGGTGGCGAGATCCTGGTGCAGGTGATCAAGGATGCCCTGGGCAGCAAGGGCGCCCGCTTATCCACCCAAATCAGCATTCCCTCGCGCTTTCTGGTGTTCCTGCCCGGACTGGATCATGTCGGCGTGTCGGCGCGCATCGAGGATGAAGCCGAGCGTCGCCGCCTGCGCGGGCTGGTGCGTGACTTGCGCGCGGCGGACCTGCCTGGCGGCTACATTGTGCGCACCGCAGGCGATGGCGCCAGTCCCGAAGCCGTGGCGCGGGACATGCAGATGCTGCATCGTATCTGGCGCGCCATTGGCCAGCGTATGGCCGACACCGCACCCGGATGCCGCATTCATGATGATCTGCCCCTGGCTTTGCGGACGCTGCGGGACTTGGGGGGCGGCCAGGTGGAGCGGGTGCGCGTCGATGCGCAGGAAACCTACGAGCAGGCCCTCAAGTTTGCCGAAACCTTTTTCCCTGATCATGCGGTGGAAATTCAGCTTTATCGCGGCGAACGCCCGATTTTCGACCTGTTCGGGGTGGAAGACGAGATCCAGCGCGCCCTGGAACGCAAGGCTCCCCTCAAGTCTGGTGGCTATCTGGTGATCGACCAGACCGAATCCATGACCACCATCGATGTGAATACCGGCGGCTATGTCGGCTACCGGAATCTGGAAGAGACCATCTTCCGGACCAATCTGGAAGCGACCCAGGCCATTGCGCGCCAGCTGCGGCTGCGCAATCTCGGGGGCATCATCATCATCGACTTCATCGACATGGAGGATCCGGCGCATCGGATCCAGGTGGTGCGGGCGCTCGAAAAAAGCCTGGAACGCGATCCGGCGCGCACCAAGATTTCCGGGGTATCCCCCCTGGGTCTGGTGGAGATGACGCGCAAACGCATCCGCGAGAGCCTGGGACATATCCTGTGCGACCCCTGCCCCACGTGCAACGGGCGCGGCTATGTGAAGTCGGTGGAGACGGTGTGCTTTGAAATCCTGCGGGAAATCCTGCGGGCGGCGCGCCAGTTCGACACCCGCGAGCTGCTGGTGCTGGCGTCCGATGCGGTGGTGGACCGATTACTGGAAGACAAGACCGCCCATCTGGCCGAGCTGGAACAGCATCTCGGGCGGCCCATCCGCCTGCAGCGACAGAGTGTCTATCACAACGAGCAATTCGACGTGGTGATGCTGTGAACGGCCTGCGTTGGCGGGACGAATGATGGGTCCAAGCCGCTGGCGTCTCTGGCGCGGGGGGATGGCGTTGTGTATGGCGCTGCTGCTGGCCGTTGCGGGGATCGCCACGGGCGCCATCTGGTTGCAGCGCGAGGTACCCAATCATCGTGCCGAGGTGGTGCGCTGGCTTGATGAGAGCCTCGGGGTTGCGGTGACCCTGGAGCAGCTGAGCCTGCATTGGGCCTGGCGAGGACCGGAAGTCGTATTGGGTGGCGTCACGGTGCGTGCCATCGACCAGCAAACGCCGATCTCACTTCACGAGGTGCGGGTGGGCTTCAGTTTTCTGGATCTGCTGCACGGCCGCGCGGCCGTGCCGAGCCGGGTGGAAGTCCGTCAGGCCGATCTTCAGCTGGAGCGACGCCTGGATGGACAATGGTTGATCCAGGGCATTCCGTTGGGGGGGCAGGGGCAGGACGCCGGCCCCGCTTGGAAAACCGCCATTCCCGTACTGGAGCGTCTGGGGGAAATTACCCTGCGCGATGCCACGGTCAGCCTGACCATGACGGGCCGGGAAATCCCGGTGCAGCGCTTTACCGGGGTGGACGTGCGACTGGCCAGCGCGGGAGAGCGTCACCGGGTGGAGGTGACCAGCCGTTCGGCCGCCATGTTGGGTGAAAACCTTTCACTCGCCCTGGATGCGCATGGCCCTCTGGCGGAACCGCAGAACTGGGTGGTGCAGTTGCAGGCCACATTGGCGCAAGCCTCTCCCAGCGATTATCTCGAACCCTGGGTGGGGCGCTGGCTGGACTTGCGCCGTTCGCGCCTGAGTCTGGACTTCGACGGGCGCTGGGATCCCCATGGGGACAGTCAATTTCGTCTGGTCACGGATGTGCGGGGGTTGGTTCTGCCGGCTGTGGAACGTCATGCCGAAAGCCATCTCAACCGCCTGACCGGGCAATTTACCTGGAAAGGGCAGGGGGCGGATTGGACGCTGGCCATCAAGGACCTGCGGGTCGCAATCGACAGCACATCCTGGCCCACCAGCCAGGGCAGCCTGCATTTCCGGCGCGCCTCGGCCGCGCAGGCCGGGGAGTGGGCCGGCGGTTTGACGGCCTTGCGTTTGCAGGATGTGCAGCGTCTCTGGATTGCCCTGCCTACAAGCTGGCGCCACGAATTGGCAAGTGGGCAAATGCTCGCATGGGAGACCAATCAGCTTCATGGCGATATTCGGGATCTGACATTCTCCATGGAACAGGGCTCTGATGAAACCCCAGGACCGCTCAATGTCGCCGCTAAATTTCAAGATCTGGGCTGGTCGCCCGAGGGCGCGATACCGGGGATGTCGGGTCTGAACGGCGCAGTGCAGGCGACTGAGCGTGGGGGCTGGTTGACGGCTGGCGGTGAGGCCGTGGCGTTCCGGGACCCCGAGTTATTTGCCAAATCCTGGCCGGCTGGTGCGCTCGAGTCCGAGTTGCGATGGGA
>WOZT01000297.1 GCA_011620145.1 Gammaproteobacteria bacterium
TTGTTCTCGCACACGAACAACACGGGCAGTTGCCAGAGTTCGGCCAGATTCATGGACTCGTGGAATTCGCCCTCGGCCACCGCCCCTTCGCCGAAAAAGCACGCCGTGACGCGCGGCTTGCCCTGCATCTTGTCGGCCAGGGCCAAACCCACCGCCAGTGGAATCCCGCCGGCGACGATGGCGCTGCCCCCATAAAATCGTCGCGTGGCATCAAACAGGTGCATGGAGCCGCCCCGCCCATGACTGCAGCCTTCCTGCTTGCCATACATCTCGGCCATCACCGCGTTCATGGAGACACCCCGCACCAAGGCATGGCCGTGCTCGCGGTAGGTGGCCAGGACAGCATCGTCGTCCGTCAGCACCTGATTGACCCCCGTCGCCACGGCTTCCTCGCCGATATACAGGTGCAGGAAGCCGCGAATCCTGGTTTCGGTGTAAAGCTGGGCGCAGCGTTCCTCGAAGCGACGGATGCGCAGCATGTCCCGCAACAGGGTGGCGGCATGCGCCTGGGTCAATGTCGGCGGCAGGGGCGGCAGGTCACTCATTTGTTCTCCTCCAGCGTTGAGATGTCGCCTTCGGGCAGGCCGAGTTCCCGGGCTTTCAGGAGCCGGCGCATGATCTTGCCGCTGCGGGTCTTGGGCAGGCCAGGCAGGAAATCGATTTCCTTGGGCGCCACCACGGCGCCCAGCCGCTTGCGGGCGTGGGCCAGCAGCTCCAGCCGCAGGGCCTCATTCGCCGTGAAGCCGGGCTTGAGGGCGACGAAGGCCTTGACGATTTCCAGGGCCACCGGGTCCGGCTTGCCGATCACGCCGGCTTCGGCCACGGCGGGGTGTTCCATCAACACGTCCTCGACTTCGAACGGGCCGATCAGGTGCCCCGAGGTCTTGATGACATCGTCGGCGCGCCCGACGAACCAGTAGTAGCCTTCCTCGTCCCGCCGGGCCAGGTCTCCGGTGAGGTACCAGTCGCCGACGAAGCATTTGCGGTAGCGCGCCTCCTCATTCAGATAGCCGCGGAACATGGAAGGCCAGCCGGCCTTGAGCACGAGTTCGCCTTGCTCGTCGGGCCGCTCCACGAAGACCAACCGGCCGTCCTCGGTCAGGTTGGCGATAGCGGCCTCGATCCCGGGAAGCGGCCGGCCCATGGAGCCGGGCTTGACGTCGCAGGCGGCGAAGTTGGCGATCATGATGCCGCCGGTTTCGGTCTGCCACCAGTTGTCGTGGAAGGGCATGCCGAAAGCCCCGTTGCTCCAGACCACCGCCTCGGAATTGAGCGGTTCGCCCACGCTGGCCATGAAACGCAGGCCTGGGTAGCGGTACTGCCGCACCCGATCGGCGCCCAGCTTCATCATCATCCGAATGGCGGTGGGGGCGGTGTACCAGACCGTGACGCCCTCGTTCTGCAGCGTCCGATACCAGCGCTCGGCATCGAACTCCTGCTCGTCCACCAGCAGGGTGGCGCCAATGGTCAGCGGGGCGATGATGCCGTAGGAGGTGCCCGTCACCCAACCGGGATCGGCGGTGCACCAGAACACGTCTTCGGGATGCAGGTCCAGGGCATAGCGCGCTGTTGCCAGATGGGCCGTGACGGCGCCATGGACGTGCATGGCACCTTTGGGCCGGCCGGTGGTGCCGCTGGTGAAATGCAACAAGGCCAGGTCTTCATCGACGGTCGCCACGGTGGTGAACTGGTCGCTGGCGTGGTCCATCAGGGTCTGCAGGTTGAGCGTGCCTTCGGGGGCCTCGGCCTCGCAGGGCAGATCGGCGATCAGGACGTGCTTGAGGTCCGGCAGGGATGTCCGCAGACCTGCCACCTTGCGCTGATAGAGGGACGCGGTCGTCACCAAGGCCTTGGCCCGACCGATGCTCATGCGCTGGTGGATGGGCTCGGGTCCGAAGGCGGAGAACATCGGACAGAACACGCTGCCGTTTTTGAGTGTGCCCAGAGCGGCGATGTAGAGAAACGGGATGCGGCCGGTCAACGCGAACACCCCATCGCCCTTGCCCAGCCCCAATGTGCCCAGGACATTGGCGAAGCGGTTGGTCAGCTCGCGCAGCCAGGCATAACTGAAGTCGTGGGGCTGACCCTGTTTGTCCAGCCAGCGCAGGGCCGTTTTTGCGCCTGCGCCCCGGGCGACATGCCGGTCGATCGCTTCGTGGGCGATGTTGAGGCCACCGCCCGGCAGCCCATCCAGGGCGCTGCGGGCGGCGTCCCAGGAAAACGCCCGGCGCTCGGCATCGTAATCCTGCAGATGGTGTGGGATTGACGGATGGATGGTGGACTTGGCAATTCGCTCCGCCGTCATGGGGCCTCTCCTTGTGCTTGATGTTCCGGAGTGCCGACCCCTCCGTTATCGGTGAATCTTTTCCCCGACGGGGTGAAGCTTCGGCTGCGTTGCCCTAGTCTTGCCGCACTGCGACCGGGCAGGCTTGATGTAGCTCAATAAAAATAGCAGCGGCGCGGGACGGATGTGTGTCAGTCCAAAAGGATTTGGTGCGGGAAAAGCGGGGCGAGCGGGCGGCGTTAT
>WOZT01000264.1 GCA_011620145.1 Gammaproteobacteria bacterium
TGCTCGTCTTCACTGCATGCGAAGGAGATCATGAAACAGCACCCCTCCATGGGTTTTTAGAAATCATTATCGATAAGGCGGGCAGCCAGGAACCGAGCTGCCAGGACATCCTTGGAACATCGAAAACGACCGGGTCTCATGGCCTCCTGGTCGAAATCAGGCCAGCCTATGCTAACGCTTGCGGTCATGCCAGACCAGAGATGGGGCAAGCGTGCCGGTGGGCAAAGCCGACTGGAACGGACATCCTTCAACGGCGGATCACGTCGAAGGTCGATAAGCTTGAGCCAACTGCCCCGCAGTACCGACTACAAACCCACCCGACCTGACGATCGCCATACATCGTTCAGGCAGTTCGACAAGGGTCACGGCTGCTCCGCAGCATCGCCATGCTGCGGCAAGCTCACCCGTCATGAGCGGCGCAGAATGAACAGGGCCAGACCCGATCTTTGCGCAACATCGAACCCCCTTCGATCGAGTCCGACCCCTCATTGCTCCCTGACGGCGATCCTGCACATCGCGGCGGTCGTGGTGACCGAGCTGCGCGAAGGCGGGAGCCTTATTTCGGCCATGTTCACGGGACGTAAACTGATTGCCGGAACGCCCGTCGATCTGCCGGATCACCGTCCCAAAACATAGGCCTCTCGCAGAATACCCGATGCACCGCTCTGCCCGCTCATTCGGTACCGCCTACGCAATAAAACCGCGCGTGGGCCGGCGCAAGCCATGCTAGCCGAGCGGTACGCTCGCTTTCAGGCCCACGACGCATTGAAGGCCGCGCTGGCCTGATGGCACCCAAGCGGAATTCAGTGCACTTCACGGCGCAAATGCGGTTCGGCCTGGAGTCGGCGGCAGCTGGGGCATTTCCTGGCGGGGAAAGGTTCCGGTCAGGGCGCCGAGGAAGGCGGTCAGATCGCGCACTTGCCCATCGTCCAGCTCCTTGTTCAGCTGGACCTTCGCCATGACGCGCACCGCCTCCTCCAGCGTCGATACGGCGCCATTGTGGAAATAGGGCGCGGTCAAGGCGACATTGCGCAGCGTCGGCACCCGAAACATGTGGCGATCGGCTTCCTGATGGGTCACCTGAAAGCGGCCCGTATCTTCCGTCAGACGATATTTGGCGTCATAGGCGCTGCCGGGAAACGTCGGGAACTTCTGGTAAAACCCCTGCCCTTCGGGCAAGGCCGGACCGGCGAAAGCCGCCCCGCTGTGGCAGGCCACGCAACCGACATCCTGGAACGCCTGCATGCCACGCACCTGGCTCTCGTTCAGCGCTTTCTTGTCCCCCTTCAGATAACGATCCAGGGAGCTGTCGGGGGTGATCAAGGTCCGCTCGTAGGCGGCAATGGCCTGCGCGACCCGGTCGATGGTGATCTCCGGCGCGTTGAAGGCTTGCTTGAACAAGGGCTTGTATCCCTCGATTCCTTGCAGGCGCTTGACCACCGCTGCATGATCGGGGTTACCCATCTCAACGGGGTTGATCATCGGTCCCTTGGCCTGCTCCTCCAGGCTGGGCGCGCGTCCATCCCAGAACTGCACCGACAGGAAAGCGGCATTCCAAACCGTGGGCGCCGAGCGGCCGCCCAGTTGTCCACGCACCCCCATGGAGAATGATCGGCCATCTTCGCCGCCCGCCATCACGTTGTGGCAGGAGTTGCAGGACACCGAACCATCCACACTCAGGCGCGGATCGAAATACAGCGCCTTGCCCAGGGCCACCTTGGCCGGTGTGGTTGGGTTCGTGGCCGGTGCAATGGGTTTTTCCGGCAACGGCTCGAAAGCCTGCGCCCCCGCGGTGATGCCCAATAGCAACAAGCCAAGTCGGCGGATTCCGGATCCCATCCTGCGCTCTTTCATATCAAGATCCTCTCGCTAATTCCCAAGGCTCAAATCAATCAGGGGCCAGCCTTCCGCTTTCAATGGAGATTGACGCCCAGTATCCTTAAGAAATCCTTAACCATAAAAAAGCAAGCTCCCGTCCTGTAGCTGAACAGGGATATTCATGCTGCTTTTCAAACATCAAGTCCAGCACCCGAATCTAAGTTAACTGCATTTTCTATAATAGAAGGCCGAACGCCACGACCATTTTTTTGATTCAGGTCATTACATCACGAACGAGACCTCCCGCACCGGCCGCACGAAGATCCACAGGTCAGCCGCGTGGCCATCCTCTGCGGCGCCGGAATATTGACGCAGATTCGGTTCCGCTCGGCTGGGGCTCAGCAGCACTCATAAAGCGTCATGATAGTCGGGCTAGACTTTAGGAAGCGCTGAATAAATCCATCCTGGATTTTTCAGCGCCCGCCATCGGAAAAGTGTGATTTTCCGATGGCTCACAAAATCAGCGGCTTGCAGCCACCGATTCTGGCGGCGCATCCCTGCGCCGCGGAAACGCTGAATACTTCAGCGTTTCCTTTACTTCTCCACCATGAATCTCCTGGCGTCGGGCAAGGCGCATATGCATAGCGAGTAAGGCCTCATCAACCACGCCGGAAAAGGCCTTGATTGCCTTTCAGGGCTGCATTG
>WOZT01000072.1 GCA_011620145.1 Gammaproteobacteria bacterium
AGGCGCTCACGCAGCCGGTAGACCAGCTCCAGCGCCTCGCGCGGGCTGAGCCGGTCGGGATCGATCGCGCGCAGCATTGCCACCGCTTCGGGTTCGGGTGGGGCGAACAGGGAAAGCTGGGGCGTGGGCGCGGCGGGTGGGGATAGGCCGGGCAGCGTTTCCAGCGCTTCCAGATGGTGCCGGGCGCGGGCGACGACGTGGCGGGGAACCCCGGCCAGCGCGGCGACCTGCAAGCCGTAGCTGCGACTGGCCGGTCCGTCCCGCACGCTGTGCAGGAAGATCAGCGCCTCGCCGTGCTCGGCGACTTCCAGATGCACGTTGGCGACCCCCGCGAGGGTTTGCGCCAGCGCGGTCAGCTCGAAGTAATGGGTGGCGAACAGGGTGAAGGCGCCGATGCGGGTGGCCAGATCCTCGGCGCAGGCGCGCGCCAGCGCCAGGCCGTCGTAGGTGCCGGTGCCGCGGCCGATCTCGTCCATCAGCACCAGGCTGCGGGCGGTGGCGTGATGGAGGATGTTGGCGGTTTCGGTCATTTCCACCATGAAGGTGGAGCGTCCCGAGGCCAGCTCGTCGGCGGCGCCGATGCGGGTGAAAATGCGGTCCATCGGGCCGATGCGGGCCGTCTGCGCCGGCACATGGCTGCCCATGTGGGCGAGCAGCACGATCAGCGCCACCTGGCGCATGTAGGTGGATTTGCCGCCCATGTTGGGGCCGGTGATGACCAGCAGGCGCCGGTCCACGTCCAGGCCCAGGTCGTTGGGCACGAAGGGTCCGTCCAGGGCCTGTTCCACCACCGGATGGCGCCCGGCCTCGATTTGCAGTACCGGTTCCGCAACCAGTTCCGGCTCGCTCCAGTTCAGGCTCAAGGCCCGCTCGGCCAGGCACAGCAGGCTGTCCAGCGCGGCGACCGCTGCGACTGTGTGTTGCAGGCCATCCAGCTCGCCCGCCAACTCGCCGAGCAAGGCGTCATAAAGCAGTTTTTCGCGCATCAAGGCCCGTTCGCGCGCGCCCAGCACCTGATCCTCGAAGCTTTTCAATTCTTCGGTGATGTAGCGCTCGGCGCCCTTGAGGGTCTGGCGCCGGGTGTATTCGGTGGGCACGCGTTCGGCATGGGTGCGGCCCAGCTCGATGTAGTAGCCGTGCACGCGGTTGTAGCCGACCTTGAGGGTGGCGATGCCGGTGCGCTCCCGTTCGCGCCGTTCCAGATCCAGCAGGAAGCCGTTGGCGTTTTCCGACAGGGCGCGCAGCCGGTCCAGTTCCGCATCGAAACCGGATGCGATCACGCCGCCTTCGCGCAGCAGCGCCGGTGGCTCGTCCGCCAGCGCCCGCTCCAGGCGCTGGCGCACCGCCGCATGGTCGGCCAGATCGCCCATCAGGCCATCCAGCAGCGGGCTGTCCAGATCAATCAGCAGTCCGCGCAGCTCGGGCAGGCGCGCCAGCCCCCCGCGCAGGGTGGTCAGGTCCCGTGGCCGGGCGGTGGCCAGCGCGATGCGGGTCAGGATGCGCTCCAGGTCGCCCATGCCACGCAACAGGCGCTGCAGGGGTTCCCGCGCCGGGGCGTCGCGCAGGGTGGTGATGGCCTGGTAACGACGGCGCAGTTCGCCCTGCTCGCGCAGCGGGCGCTGCATCCAGCGCCGCAGCAGGCGGCTGCCCATCGGTGTCTGGGTGCGATCCAGCACGGCGGCCAGGGTGTGGTCGGTGCCGCCGCGCAGATTGGTTTCCAGCTCCAGGTTGCGGCGGGTCGCGGCATCGAGCAGCAGGCTGTCCTCGGGATGCTCCACATGCAGCGCGCGCAGGTGGGGCAGGGCGCCGCGCTGGGTGTCCTGCACATACGCCAGCAGCGCGCCCGCGGCGGCGATTCCGGCATCGAGCCCTTCGGCGCCGAAGCCGCCCAGGTCATGGGTCTGGAACTGGCGGCACAACTGTTGCTGCGCGCTGAGCACATCGAAATGCCAGGGCGGGCGCCGCCGCAGGGCGCGATGGGCGGACCATGGCGCGGGCAGGGCAAGGTCTTCGGGAATCAGCAGTTCCGCGGGTTGCAGCCGCTCCAGTTCCGCCAGCCAGTCGGCCTCGTGGACCGTTTCCAGGATGCAGAAGCGGCCGCCGGACAGATCCAGCCACGCCAGGGCGTGGCGTTCACCGGCCCGGTTCAGACAGGCCAGCAGATTGTCGCGATGGGTCTCCAGCAGGCTGTCTTCAGTGACCGTGCCGGGCGTGACGATGCGGGTGACGGCGCGCTCCACCGGACCCTTGCCGGGCGTGGGAGTGCCCACCTGTTCGCAGATCACCGCCGATTCGCCCAGCTTGAGCAAGCGGGCCAGATAGCCCTCCAGGGTGTGGTAGGGGACGCCGGCCATGGCGATCGGCGCGCCGGCCGATTCCCCGCGCTGGGTCAGGGTCAGGTCCAGCAGCGCGGCGGCGCGGCGGGCATCGTCGAAGAACAGCTCGTAGAAATCCCCCATGCGGTAGAACAGCAGGTGGTCGGGATGCTCGGCCTTGATGCGCAG
>WOZT01000225.1:0-3484 GCA_011620145.1 Gammaproteobacteria bacterium
CTAGGATCGTTGGGTCTGCAAGAAATCTGACGCAGGTGCGGCCATTTGTATTTCCGCGACAATCGGCTTCCGCGACCTTTGTTCTGCTGATCTGGCGCATCGAACCGCACGACAACAACCCCGACCGGTTTCATCGCCCCGCCGATCCTTTTCCCTGCGCCAACTCGCGATAAATCGCTGCCAGCGCCTGGCCCTGCCCTGCGGCGTCAAAACCGGCGTCGAGGTGGATGCGGCCTTGGCGCAGCCGCTCGGACCATAGCCCTGCGGGAGCCGCGATCCAGGCTTCGATGGCCGCTGCCAGGGCGTCGACATCCCCTTCCGGCGCCAGCCGGTCGGCCCAGGTCGCGGGCAGCACATGGGGAATGTCGCAATGGCGGGTGGCGACGGCCGCCATGCCGCTGGCCACCATCTCGATCAGCACCACCGGCGCGCCACCTTCCGTGTCGCCATCGCTGGCGGTGCGGCTCGGCGCCAGGAACAGGTGATGATCATAGGCCTCGCGCCACAGCGCCTCGGGCGGCTGAAACCCCAGCAGGCGGGTGTGGGGCGCAAGCCCGGTGCGCGCCAGCGTGGCGAGGATGCGCGCCTTCTCGGTCTGGCTTGCGGCGTCACGCCCCGCATCCCCGATGAGGGTGATCGCCAGCGGATGATGGCGCCGCACCCGCGCCAGCGCCTCCAGGCCGTCCGGGAAGCCTTTCTTTTCGCGGAAGCTCGCCGCCATCAGCACCCGCAGCGGTGCGCCCGCGGGCGGCGTGCGCGGCCGAAAGGCGATGGCGGGCAGATCGACGCCGAGGTGATGGACCTGGCAGCGCTCGGGGGGACAGCCCATGGCGATCAGGCACTGCGCCATGTGCGGTCCCTCGCACAGCACCCGGTCGACGGCGCGAAACATCTGCGCGTAGCGCGTCCGCCAGCGGGGATCGCGCTGGGGCAGCATGTTGACGTCGAAGCCGTAGAAACTCACGACATGGGCCGCCCCCAGCCGCTGCGGCAGCGATCCCATGGCCCAGCCGACATGGCCGAAATGGCTGTGCACCACCTGGGGCCGGAACGATCGGGCGGCCTGATCGACGAAGCCAAAATCGGTGCGCGCGCCCAGGCGCTTGAGCCCCTTGTCCCAGAATCGCCGCAGCCGGCCGGCGTGCGCGAACACCCACAGGTCCGCGGCCGGAAAAAGGTCCAGATGCTCGGCGGTGTCGGCCACGATGCGCTGGCGAAACGCCGGCGGCAGGGCGCGGATCTGGCGGTCGAGCCAGGTCTGGGTCTGAGGCAACCAGACCGGCAATCGGTGCAGCACCCGCAATTCAGACGCCATGTCCGCTCCCGCGCCGTCGCCCCAGCCACTGGCCCAGCAAGGCCCATTCCCCCGGCAGCAATCCGCGACTCACGAGGGCGTAGACCACAACCCCGACGCCGGCCGAGACCGCCAGTTGTCCGGGCGGCGCCAGCGTGACCAGCACCGGCAGGAGCGCCATTGCCGCCGCCATGATCGCCGCCGCGAGCAGCGGGCGACCGATACTGCCCAGATAAGCCGGGGCGCAGGGACCCAGCACCGGGCGGATGAGCACCGGATAGGCCAGCCCGAAGAAACCCGCTTGCAGCGCCAGCAGCGCCGCGGCCACCCCCGTTGCCCCGCCGAAATGAGCCCCCGCCACCACGGCGGGCACCTGCAACAGGCTGATGGCCAGATTGGCGGCAAACCCCAGGCCGGCGCGTCCCTGCGACA
Source organism: Gammaproteobacteria bacterium (assembly GCA_011620145.1). Classification (GTDB taxonomy): domain Bacteria; phylum Pseudomonadota; class Gammaproteobacteria; order UBA5335; family UBA5335; genus Macondimonas. Next base: position 1,727 of record WOZT01000225.1, read on the forward strand.
GCAGCAAGGCCCCCACCGGATTGCCGATGGCGCGAAACACGGCCACCCCCGCCAGCAGTTGCACCAGCTCCACCGCCGGCGCCCAGCGCGATCCGAACACCGTCGGCACGAACACCGGCGCCAGCACGGCGAGGCCCAGAAACAGCGGGAAATTGACCGCGCCCAACAGCCGCTGGGCCTGGAAATAGCCCCGGCGCAAACGCGGCTGCTCATTCTGGATGCGCGCAAACAGCGGAAAGGCGACGCGCATCACCACCGGATTGAGCCGCGCCAGGGGTTGCAGCGTCATCTGCCAGGCCAGGTTGTAGTAGCCCAGGGTCTCGGGCCCCAACACCGCGCCGATCAGCAGTTGATCCAGCCGCGCATTGATCAGCCCCAACGTGCGCTCGCCCATCTGATACGTCCCGAAGCGCAGGTCGCCGCGCAGCTCGGCCAGGGACAGATGCAGCGCCGGCGCATGCTGCCGCCAGCCCTGCACGGCGATCGGCGCCGTGCGCACCAGGGCGTTGGCGAGCTGCCCCCAGATCAGGGCGTACACGCCCGCCCCCGCCAAGGCGCTCGTGACAGCCACCAGCGCACCGGCGACACTCCCGGCCATTTCCGCCTGCGCAATGGGCTTGAAGCGCAAATCTTTCTGCAGCAGGGTCTGGAAGCCCTGCCCCCAGGGCAGGATCAGCAGCGAAGCCCCGGCCCAGGGCAGCAAAGGCGCGAGATCCGGCGTCCGCAGCAGCGCGGCCAGCAGCGGCGCGAGGGCACACAGCGCAGCGAACAGGCCGATGCCCAGAATGATGTTGAGCCAGAAGAAGGCGGCGAACCGCGCGGGCCGAACGGGGCCATGGGCGATCAGCGCCTGCGACAGGCCGAGATCGGCATAGCTCTGCACGAAACCCAGCACCACCAGAACCAGCGCCATGAGGCCGAAATCGGCCGGCGCCAACAGGCGCGCCAGAACCGCCACCTGCAGCAATTGCAGGCCGGTGCCGAGGGCCGTGGCGAGCGCGGTCCAGCGCGTACCGGCGAGGGCCTGGCTGCGCAGCGGCTCGCTCATGCCCGCGTCGTTTCCCGGCAATGGATTCGGCGGCCGGAGCGGTTGTCGGCGCGGCGCGACAGGTGGCCGGGGTGTCTACCGCCTGCTAGGCTTGCCCCGCTTGCCGAGCGCCAGATCGGGTTTTTCGCCCGCCGCGCCCCGATCCTTGCCGCCGGCGACGTCCACCCCATCATTTTTTCCATTCGGAGTGTGTATCCATGATTCGATCGCGCAAATTGCTCGGCGCCCTGGCCCTGTTGCTGGCCACCCCGCTGGCCCATGCCGGCGCCGATGATTTCCTCGGCTACTGGAAAAACCAGGACGACAGTGGGCTGGTGAAATACATCCAGGTCAAGCTCGACAAAGGCAAGCCCTTGATCCGAGCCTATGGCCACTGCCTGAAAAACGACTGCTACTGGGGCGGTATGGAGGCCATGGCCTTTGCCTCCAGTGAGCAGGCCAACCTGGAACAGGATGCAGATGCGGTGGGGGCCTATTTTGGTGATGCCAATGCCAAAGGCATCATGATCCTCACCAAGGGCATGGGGAAAACGCTCAAGATGGACGCCTATGCCAGCTTCCCCAAGAGCAACCTGACCAACGTGCACAAGACCTATACCTTCGTCCCCGCTCCCGAACTGCAGGGCAAGTAAGGATGATCCACGGACGGCTGGGCACGGTGCCCGGCCGTCCGATCGCGGGCCGAATGGCTCAGGCATCCGGCGCGGGCG